>NYUU01000147.1 GCA_002684175.1 Synechococcus sp. CPC35 | reverse complement strand
TTTCACTTATCTTCCAATTTTTACATTATTTGAATCTATTATGCACAAATAAAATTATTAATTTCTTCAATTCTAATTTTCTATTCGTAACTTATTGATTTAGAGCTAAATCAATTATTTCAACATTTAAGATAACTATTCAATTTTTTATATTTTATGTATACTATTAAAATATAATAGTACAGTAGGAAAGTATTATTTTATAAATTTTTAAAATTATATATAAAGGATTTTTATTTATGGATACTCGTATATTTGTAATTGCTCTACCATTATTGGTTGCAGCATCATGGGCACTATATAACATTGGTCGTTTAGCTATTCAACAGGTTCAAAGATTGTCACGATAATAGAACCAATAATTTCGAAGTTTGATTCTCTAATTAGAATTCAAATAACTAAAATCTAGTTTTTTAAAAATAAAGGATAATTTTTTATGTCTCATACAGTAAAAATTTATGACACATGTATTGGTTGTACGCAATGTGTTCGTGCATGTCCAACTGATGTATTAGAAATGGTTCCATGGGATGGGTGTAAATCTGGTCAAATCGCTTCATCACCACGTGTTGAAGATTGTGTCGGTTGTAAAAGATGTGAAACTGCCTGTCCAACTGACTTCTTAAGTGTTCGAGTATATTTAGGAGCTGAAACAACTCGTAGTCTAGGATTAGCGTACTAAAAAATAATAATTGAATAAAATTATAATTTTATTCGATTATTATCAGAAAGATTAACTCTCTAGAATTAGTATATCTTAAAAGAGTTGACATTAGGCCTATAATATAATTAATTATTTAATAAAGTTATTTTGTTTACTAAGCAAAAAAACTAAATAAATCGATATTATTATTGTTGTTAAAATTCTAACGAGATAATTTAATTTCTAATTATTCACTACAAAATAGTCGACTTGAATCTAAACCTATAGTGGTTACTTTACTGTGAGTAAATAGTGATGAACTATTTACTCACAATATGATAATATAATTTTACAACAACAACGATTATTTGATAATAATGAGTATAAACAGATTAACCACTATTGATTAATCTCAAAGGCAAAAATCTGAGTATTAAGTTTGGCCTTTTTGCAGAAGGCGTGATGAAGGATAAGGCTATACAGGATTTAAGAAAATCAAATTTGTCGAAATTATTAGGTATAGACACATTGTCATTTTCTCTACAAGATTATTATCCAAAAAATCGAGCGCTAAAACCAGAGACAAAGGTTTTAAATGCAGTTAATAATAATCCGCCTCCGGAAAAATCTAAACTTTTATAAAAAGATCTACAATTGACTATGATCTAACTGAATTTAAAAACGGTCCCTTCCCGTTTGAAAGCTATCTAATTCTAAAAATACAAAACATAAATATTATTATATTAGGTAGAAATTAAAAAATTGACTTTTTTTAACGATTTATTATATAATATAAGATAAGCCTTCTAGAACGTAAATCTCATTTTAATTCTACGAATATTACTAGCAAGCAGTGAATAGTGAACTAAGCTATGTATTGATTTTAATTAAAATTTAAAAAATAAAAACAGGAGATTTTTCTATGTTTGAAAAGTTTACAGAAGGTGCCATAAAAGTTATTATGCTATCGCAAGAAGAAGCGAGAAGAATGGGTCATAACTTTGTGGGAACAGAACAGCTACTTTTAGGAGTAATTGGTCAAAGACACGGTATAGGTGCAAGAGCATTACGTAAAATAAAAATTACTTTAAAAAGAACACGAAAAGAAATTGAACAATATATTGGACGAGGAACAGGCTTTGTAGCGTCAGAAATTCCTTTTACACCCAGAGCAAAACGAGTTTTAGAAATGGCTGTTCATGAAAGTAAAGATTTAAATCAAAATTTTGTTGGAACAGAACATATTTTATTAGCACTAATTGGTGAATCTGATGGTGTTGCTATGCGAACTTTAGATAAATTACGTGTTAATATACCAAATTTAAGAAATATCATTTTAGCTCTTATTGAAGAAGTTCAAGAGGAATGTTTAAAACCATTAACGCAGGCTGAAAAATTTTTATTAGAACGAGAACGAAAAGGCAGTTCAACACCTACATTGGATGAATATGCTGAAAATATTTCTCAAGAAGCAATGAATGGTAATTTGGATCCAGTTATTGGTCGTGAAAAAGAGATTGATGATGTAATTGCTATTTTGGCTCGTCGAAGAAAAAATAATCCAGTTTTAATTGGTGAACCTGGTGTTGGTAAAACAGCCGTTGCCGAAGGTCTGGCACAATTAATTTTGACCGAGAAATGCCCACATTTTTTAGATGGTACTATTTTAATGGGTTTAGATTTAGGTTCAATTTTAGCAGGTACAAAATATCGTGGTGAATTTGAAGAGCGATTAAAACGTATTGTTGCAGAAGCTTCAAATGATAGTTCTATAATTGTTGTAATTGATGAAATTCATACATTGGTTGGAGCTGGAGCTGCAGAAGGTGCAGTAGATGCTGCAAATATTTTAAAACCTGCATTAGCACGTGGTAAATTCCGTTGTATTGGAGCAACAACAAATGATGAATATCGTAAATACATTGAACGTGATCCAGCTTTAGAAAGACGTTTTCAACCTGTTCGCGTAGAAGAACCAACTGTTGGAACAACAATTAAAATTTTACGTGGACTACGACCGGCATTTGAACAACATCACGCATTAAGTTATAAAGATAAAGCTTTAGAACAGGCAGCAATTCTGTCTGACCAATACATTGCAGATCGTTTTCTACCAGATAAAGCGATTGACGTTATTGATGAAGCAGCAGCTCGTGTCCGTTTAGAAAATCGACGTTTACCAAAAGGATTACAGCAATTATTAACAGAATTACAAGATACAATTAAAGATAAAGAAGAATGTGTTAAAGATCATGATTTTGAAGCTGCAAAAGAATTGGTTGATCATGAAATGGAAGTGCGAACTCATATTCGAATAATGAAACAATCTGCTTTAACAAGTAAAAAACGTGGATTTACAAGAATTGATGTTGATATGGTTAATGAAGATGATATTGCAAAAGTAATTTCTAATTGGACAGGTGTTCCTGTTACAAAAATTTCAGGTTCTGAATCTGAAAGATTAATGAAAATGGAAGAAACTCTTCATGAACGAATTATTGGTCAAGCACATGCTGTTACTTCTGTTTCAAAGGCAATTCGTCGAGCACGAGTAGGGTTAAGAAATCCTGATCGGCCAATTGCAAGTTTTATATTTGCCGGACCAACCGGTGTTGGTAAAACAGAATTAACAAAAGCTTTAGCAGACTATATGTTTAGTGCTGATGAATGCTTAATCCGTTTAGATATGTCTGAGTACATGGAAAAACATACTGTTGCAAAATTAATTGGTTCACCTCCTGGATATGTAGGTTACCAAGAAGGTGGTCAACTAACTGATGATGTTAGAAAAAAACCATATTCAGTAGTTTTATTTGATGAGGTTGAAAAAGCTCATCCAGATGTTTTTAATTTACTATTACAAATTTTAGACGATGGTCGTTTATCAGATTCACAAGGTCGTGTAGTTGATTTTACAAATACATTAATTATCATGACAACTAATTTAGGATCAAAAATTATTGAAGAAGAAAGTGGAGTAAAAAATCAATCGAAAAAAGATAGAGCATTTCAAGTTATGCCAGATGCTATTTATGGTTGGGAACCACGTCCTGAGCCAGCTCTAGACCCTTCAGTTTTTGAAAGAATTACTGAATTAGTAAATGATGAACTTAAAAATTTCTTCCGTCCAGAATTCTTAAATCGTATTGATGAAATTATTGTATTTAGTCATTTATCACGTTTCCAAATTTGGCAAATTTGCGGTTTAATGATTAAACAATTAGCAACGAGATTAAAAGAAAAAGATATTATTCTAGAAGTTGATCAGGCTGTTCAAGCATTTTTAAGTGATGAAGGATTTGATCCTCTGTATGGGGCTCGACCTTTAAGACGTGCGATTATGAAATATTTAGAGGATGATTTAGCAGAACAATGTTTATCGCAAACTTTATATCCTGATACTAAAATTATTGTTCGTCGAAAAAAAGCAGATGATTTACCTAATAGTTTTACAAATGAATTAGAAGTAATAGTTAATTTTGATGATGTAAATCCAGATTTTCTAAAATCAAACGAGACAGAATCAGATAACATTGAAAGTTTAGAACTTACTGAACAAAAGCGTGAACTAGAATCAAAAGATAACGATATACTTTCTAATCATAGCCACTATGGGAATACACCTCACGTACCACGAAATTCAGAAAAGTCAGAAGCTTTATATCAAAAAATAAAAGGTGAATACAATGCAAAAATTCAAGCAGAAGTAGATAGAGAAGCAAAATTAAAGGAAGCTAGTGATTGGAAATCAGGTGAAGAAGAAAGAACACGTGTACGTAAACTTTTAAAATTCAAAAAAAGAAGAGCTGCACGTCGTAAATTTGCAGAACGTTGGTTAGGAATAAAATATAAACCACAAGGTAAACTTGAACAATTAAATAGAGAAGCCATGAAAAAAGAATATGGTGAAGATTTTTATAGTGGTAAAAAAAATAAAAAAGAAACAAAGAAGAACAAACGAAACGGATTTTTAGGATTCTTTGGTGGCGGGAAAAAAGATAACAATGATGAATAAACTTACATTATTAATGTGTATATAAAATATTTATATACACATTAATAATTTATTAACAGACTGACCGATAGAGACTTTAGACTGACTTTTTTAAAGCCATACTGGATATTTTCGTAAGTAGAGAAACAAATTCATCAGCTTCAAGGCAGATTGAAAAATGGGCTAATTGTTCAAAATCAGTGACAATAGGGCTTGCGGTTTCACCATTTTCTTTTCGCATTTTTAAAAATTCAGCTATAAATTTTCCACCTGTCATTGTTTCATTTAGGTATTCTGCAATTAAAGAATTGTATAAATTTTTTCGATTCTACGTAGCTTGACCTTTCACACGTGTTTTATATGAGAGTAACTCAATAAATGCATCCTTATCTTCAAAAATTAATGATTTTTGTTTCTTGTTTAAAGATTATTACCTTTTTAACAGCTTTGCGAAATGTTTTACATCTAAGGTATATGTGATAATGTTTAAAATATAATCTTAATAATATGTATAAAAAATGGGAATGGGGGGACTTGAACCCCCACGCCTTTTAGAGCAACGGATTTTAAGTCCGTCGTGTCTACCGATTTCACCACATTCCCGTGCGATTTAAATAAACTATAACAGAAAAACTATTTAAAAGCAAGTACTTTTTGTTTGGCTACTTAGGGATCTTACCCTATATTAATAACGAATAATATCAAGTAAAAATATACGCATTCTGTATTGGATTTTTTGATTCTAATCACTAAAACCTGTCCATTTTCAACTTCACTAGAGTTACGTATAAATATTAATATCTGTAATTAATATCAATTAAATAGTTTCATAAAATTAACAAAAAAGGTTAAAAACTTTGGCATTGAACTATCTTCCCAGGAGGTGTCCCTCCAAGTATTGTCGTCGATTTATAACGTTTCACTACTGAGTTCGAGATGGATCAGTGTGGTTCCGCTTGATACACTAAAAACACCAAAGCAAACTGTACAATTAAAATTAGATAACCATTTCAGGATACCTAATTTTGTACAATTAAAATGATTCAAGTCCTCGGTCTGTTAGCACATCTCAGCTCATATATTACTACATTTATACTTGATGCCTATTAAACGGTTAGTCTTACCGTGACCTTACTCACTTACGTGATGAGAATACTTATCTTGAGGTGGGCTTCCCACTTAGATGCTTTCAGCGGTTATCCACTCCATACATAGCTACCCAGCGTTTACCGTTGGCACGATAACTGGTACACCAGAGGTATGTCCTTCTCGGTCCTCTCGTACTAAAGAAGGCTCCTCTCAATATTCTAACGCCTACACCGGATATGGACCGAACTGTCTCACGACGTTCTGAACCCAGCTCGCGTACCGCTTTAATGGGCGAACAGCCCAACCC
>NYUU01000146.1 GCA_002684175.1 Synechococcus sp. CPC35 | reverse complement strand
CTGCGCACGCCTCAGCGATCGATTTGCACCGGAACACCTGGAGCTGCTTGTGGAGCGACCGCGGATGTTGGCGGATCGCATTCAGCAGGCAGGCGCCATTTTCATCGGTCCCTGGAGCCCGGAAGCGGTCGGTGATTATCTAGCCGGCCCCAATCACACCCTGCCCACCTGCGGTTCGGCGCGTTACAGCGGCGCTCTGAGCGTGGAAACCTTCATGCGCCACACCTCAATGATCGAATTCAGCCGGGAAGCCCTCGAAGCCACGGGCGGAGCTGTGGTGGAACTCGCCGACAGCGAAGGACTGCACAGCCACGCGAATTCGGTGAAGGTCCGGCTGGACTGACGATCAGCTTGCTTTGTCCAATCGACGAACATCGGCCACGCCGTCGTTCACTTCACCAACGAGCACCTCATCAGCGAGGTTCACAAACAAACCGTTCTCCAGCACACCGGGGATGTTGTTAATGCTTCGTTCCAGATCCACAGGATTGGTGATCCCTGCTTCGAAGCGAACATCCAGCACGAGATTGCCCTGATCGGTCACCACGGGACCGGCCTTGCGATGAGCCATGCGCAGTTCGGCTTCTCCATTCATCGCGGCCAACTGTTGTTGGACCTGACGCCAGGCTCCCGGCAGAACCTCAACGGGCAGAAGAAATTCAAGATTCAGGCGGTCCACCAGCTTGGTGGAGTCCACAACAACAACGAAACGTTCAGCGCGAGCCGCGACAAGCTTCTCCTGGACGTGACATGCACCGCCGCCCTTGATTAGCTGGAACGCAGGATCCACCTCATCGGCACCATCGATGGCCAGATCGATCCGATCCACAGCATTCAGGCTGCGCAGGGGGATACCAAGCTCTGCAGCAAGCACCTCACCTTGAAACGACGTGGTGACACCGACGATGTCCTTGAGCTGTCCGGATGCCAGGCGCTGCCCGAGACCCTTGATCATCAGAGCTGCAGTGGAACCCGATCCCAGCCCCACGATCATGCCGTCACGGAACTGTTCAACCGCCGCTTCTGCGACGGCCTGTTTCATCTGGTTCTGAAGATCTGACATCGCTCAGGTTTAAACCGGCGAGACCGTAGCAAGGGTTTCAGCCGAATCCCGGCAAAGGTTCAGGTTTGACAGGCAGCTGAAGGTCTTTTTCACCACGGATGATCTGCAGTGTGAGGGGCTGATGGATCTCAGCCTGATCGACCTGCTGAAGCAGTGTTTGGGGATCATCCACAGGAACCTCTCCTGCCTTGACCACCAAATCACCGCGACGCAGGCCGGCTCGCTGAGCAGGACTATCAGGCAGAACAGACTGAACCAGAGCACCGGAACGTTCAGGCAGCTCAACCAGGGCATTGGGATCGCGGTTGTGCTCCCTGGCGATTCTGGCCGTGAGAGGAATTAATTGAAGGCCGAGATAGGGATGAACGACCTCTCCGGCCTGTTGCAGCTGTTCAGCAACACGGCTCGCCAGATTGATGGGAATCGCGAAGCCAAGTCCCGCTCCAGGGCCAGATCGCACCAGGGTGTTGATGCCGATCACGCGACCATCAGCATTCACCAGGGGACCACCAGAGTTTCCAGGATTAATCGCTGCATCGGTCTGGATCAGATCGAGACGCTTGTCGTTGAAACCGAGGCTGCTGATGTTGCGATGCAAGCTGCTGACAATTCCGAGGGTGACGGTTCGCTCGAGGCCATAGGGCGTGCCCAGAGCAATGGCCCAGTCACCGACATCCAGCGCATCGGAGTCACCGAGCCTGGCCGGCTTAGGAGACTCACCACCCTCCAGCCGAACCAACGCCAGATCCGTGACTGGATCACGCCCGATCACAACACCATCGCGTTGATCGCCGTCGGCCAGGGTGACATTGACCTCCTCCACCTGCTCCACAACGTGGGCATTGGTGAGCACCAACCCCTCCCTGTCGATCACAACTCCGGAACCCTGACCACGCTGACGCTCCGGTCCATAGCCGGGCTCTCCGAGCAAATCCCTCAGCAGCGGGTCGATCAGATTGGGATCAAAGGGCTGGCGCTCCACGACCCGCTCCGTATCGATTCGGACCACTGCCGGAGCAACGTTGCGCACTGCATCTGCCACAAAACTGTGAGTGCCGGGAAGTGCATTGGCTGCAAGCACCCTGGCCGGCAGGACAATGAATGACAGAGCAATGGAAAGGGTTCCCAACCACCTGAGAACCCATTGCTTGGACAATCGGCCAGGAACCACAGACGAGAGCGAAATAACTGCACTCACGCTAGGGGGCCCAATCAGAACATTTGAGCTAAATCAACGAGAAAGAAGACATCGTCACGGTCATCCATTGGGACCGCTGTTCTGAAAGGATCAGGACCAGAACGGATCAAACCTCACCAACAGAGCCTCGGCTGGATTGGCTGAAATCATTGAGCCCGAATTGACCGTCGCCGCCAAGAATGAAATCGAACTGCTCACTGCGCGAGATCACTTCATCAAAAGTCGCGGATCCTCGGAGCAACTCCGAGGCCGCCTGGATCAAGCTTTGATCTCCACTGCTGTCATTAGACAAAGCCCAGAACATCATCCCGCCGAGCCCCATCTCATCGATGAATGCCGTTTTGCCGGCGATCGTTGCTGGCGTTTCAACGGAACTCCAGATTCGGGTTGAGTCGCTGTAAACAAAGGCAGCCTTGGAGTCATCATCCCAGATCAAATCGTAGGAACCATTGCTGATACCGGTAATGAGATCTTTCTGGTCATAATTTCCGGCTTCGAAGGAACCAGGCGCCAGCGTGGAGTCTCCTTGATTTCCCAGCCCCAGCGTTTCCCCTGCATCAACTCCACCCCAGGCACGTGTGTATGCCGGAGCCCCAAGAATTACCTTATTCAGATCAACATTGTTGATCTGAAATTGCTCGATTGCCGTAACAACGTCATAGCCCGCGGGATCATTAATCATTGCGGCCTGATGACCGGTTTGCGGTTCCCAGCCCCCATGGAAGTCATAGGTCATCACGTTATAGAAATCGACGTAGGGATCGATTCCCTGCAAATTCAGATTGGCAAGCTTTTCGTAACCGCCTGCCGTTGCGACTGAGATCTTATAATCCTCTCCTTTCATCTGCTCGAGACGATCAAGTTTAAACCTGAGAAGATCGAGCGTAAGCTCAAAATTCTTACCATCCTCAGGACTGGATGCATTCACTGAATCACCACCACCTCCAGGATATTCCCAGTCAAAGTCGACGGTATTAAAAAACTCATAGCGCTCAAATATTTCCACAATATTGTCAGTCAACACTTCACGGTCTGACACTGAGTCAACGGCAAGACTGAATTCGTCCGACAAGGTCCAACCACCAAGAGCAAACCCCAAGTTGATTTCAGGATGGAGCTGTTTCAGCAGATCAAACTGCCGCAGGTTGCCGACATACTCAACAGGCGTGCTCCAGTCCATTGGAACACCGGTCACAGTCACTGATCCGTCTGCATTTGTCGCAGCAATGAATTCGCCTCCAGTTGTGTAAGCCTTGAGACGCTCAGCATCTAACTCAAGCCAATCAGCCTGTGAAAAAGTTCGACTAACCTGCTCAGCAGCGAGGAAACGCTTATCGGTTGCCGCCCAGGTATCGAACAGCTGCACATCACCATTCGATGTCACATCAAAGAAGCTGTAGTTGATGTGAGTGAGCTCTTCGACCTGGATGTCCTTTACCAAAAAGTCGCGTTCATAAATGCCCCATTCCTCGAAGTAGGCAACAACTTTCTTGTCGGAAGAACTGATCTCCTGGCCGGAAACAACTGTGGCGGCTGAAGCGGGAATCAGACGGCCTGACATTTTCACCGGATCGACTAACCCTGGTGGTGCAAAGATCTCCCCAGGGTCAGTAAGCGATGAATCTGTTGGAAAGGAATCCTTTTCCAGCAGAGAAGTTGAGACATCCTGGGGCTCCAACTGGACTGAGGCATCCTCCGCACCCCCTGGCTGCAGCTCATCGGCAGCAGCAAAATCACTGGTCGAAGAAGCAGGCCTGTTCTCACCTCCAAAAAACAAATCACTGTTGAGATCGCCGCTGGTCGGGATGCCCTCACTAGCCGTATTAAAACTCACATCAATGCTCTGCCCTGCAGCGATCGTGTCGTTCCAGGCCGCCGGGGTCAGCGTCACTCTGGTACCACCACCTTGCAGCGATTCGACGCGAGCGGCACCAGCCCAACTCTGAAAATTGCTGTGAGGGGTCTCAAAGCTGACAGACCAGTTTTCGACCTCTCGATCCGTGGTGTTGGTGATCGTGAGAATTCCACTCATCCCTCCCCAATACAGGCTTCCGCGGACCTCAAGACTCAGTGGATTGACACCGGCATCTGCAGACCTGACCTCTGAATCGACAGCGCCACTCCCGAAGGCTTGATCCAACGACGGATCAGGAACATTGTCAGCTTTCGATTGATCTGCCAGCGAGGTGACAAGGCCTGACTGTCCGTGACTATCTGAAGACGAAGATGCCCCCTCCCCCGGCTCAACATCAGAGGAGATCTCAGAGTTTGTCAAAAGCTCCGGCACCTCTGGCACCAAAGGCGCAACGGACTCGCTGAAGAATTCGGATCTAGCTAGGGCACCAGCATTAGCAAGTCCCTGTCCCTGGGCGTTGAAACTGAGCGACAGTTCTCCATTCGCGGGAATGATTCGGTTCCAGCTAGCAGGTGTGAATGTGACCTTGTTGAGACCGTTACCTGCATCCAAGACTTGGACTTCGCCTGACCAGCTTTCAAACCCACTGTGCGGCGTGAAAAAAGAAACTTCCCAATCCTCGACAGCCGCTCCCATCGGGTTGCGAATGATCAGATTGCCGCTGATACCACCACCCCACCACAGAGATCCATCCACATCGAGCTGAAGACAACTGTTGTGAGGATTGGAACCGCCCGGCAGATTCATCACCACATTGGGAAGATCCGGAGAGACCATATCCTTAGGCATTTGTACATCCATAGGCATTGAATCCATCCCGTAGGAAGACTGCTGAGACTCAGCAGCCATGGGCATCGATTCGATCAATTCAGTCGACTGATCTTGATCAGCTCGCTCCTGAATCAAACGAGTGCTCTCATCCAGTGAAGTTGGCTGACCGGGAGCTTCACCCTCAGCGGTTACAAATTCTCCAAGGCGAGTTTGCACGCCATCAGTGAAACCGCCGTCCGGAGTGAACAAACTTGTGCGATCAACCAATGTGAGCTGCTCTGGACTGAAACCAAAAGCGCGATCGAGAAGATCCTCCTCGATCTGGTCAAAATGAAATTCAAGATTTGCTCCAATCAAATCTTGCTTCTGAATATCAGAAAAGATAAACTTTTGCCCTAGAGGCTCAGAACTTATAACCAAATCCGAGCCAACATTTTCAACCGTTAAACGCTCACGAGTACCAAAATAAAGGAAGCTAATCTTGTCCACTTTAGGATCAAAATTATCAATCCTTGTGACACTATTTTTTTCATGCGAACGCATATAGACGGTATCAACTATTCCTTCGTTATCAGAATTAAAAGCTGGCCCTATTTTGCTCTCCCAGGACATCACGCCGCCTATATCCTGCCGCAGATGCTCGTTCCCCACCGGAGCAAAGTTATGCTCGCTTAATTCATCCAAACGAATTCCCTGTCCTTCTACACCGAGGATTCGCTGATACTGATCTGGTTGCCAGGGAAAAACAATTGTCGCAAAACCATTCTCATCCTGACCAATGATCAAGCTATGGACAGAGATGTCCGAAAAATCGAGCTGATCGCTTGCAGGATCAAAGCCAAGAATGTCCTGACTAAAGTCGCCAACAGTGAAAGTCGCCATGAGACCAAGATTTGCGAGGTATTGGAATCATTGCCGCCGACGATGAAATCAAGAACCCTTCATTCCTATGGTTTACAGTTAAATCCAGACACATATCTGAACAACAAATTCATCGGAGATTCACACCTTAGAAACTGTTGAGTCACACAATGATACTCACCATTTCTTCTCGAGCATCGTTTCAGTCAACCCAGTGACGCCTGATTCCCTCCACCGCAGCGGCAGTGCGGTCCCTCACATTCAGCTTGCGCATGATCGACTGCACATGACCTCTTGCAGTGGTTTCAGCGATGGAGAGAGCTTCAGCAATCTCCTTATTGGTCATCCCGTCGCAAAGCAGGGCGAGCACCATGCGCTCGCGATCGGACAGAGCATGGGCGTCGCGGGGATCTCTGTGACAGATGGCATAGGGGATAAATGGATCCACAAATCGCTCACCAGCCTGGATCGACTGCATCGCATTGGCGATTGAGGTCAAATCGAGGCTGCGGCGTGTAAGAACCACATCCGCGGGACTGGCGAGAGCCTCCCGCATCAGGGTGGGATCCGCTCCTTTGAGCGTGAATACTGTGGCGATCGGAGACTCCGGCACAGACCGACGCTTGAGGTCAACAACCAGATCCAGCCCTCGACAGTCCTCCAACTGCTCGCTGACGAAGGCCAACAATGGTTCGCAGATGCCATCCAGACAGGACAAAGCCTCCTCACGGGTCGAAGCGATCCCTATCAGAGGACATTTTTGGTCGCTGCCTTGCAGGGCGAAGAGACTGGCCAAGGCCAGGGCATAGGGACGATTGGCTGTCGCGACAAGGATGCGATGGCTGCCAGAGAGATCCCGCAGATGCTGGCTCAGAAGGCGGAATGACTCATCAATGGTGATCAGCACTGATCAACTCCATTGTTTTCGCTCTCTCAGGATGGAGCTTGGCTTGGACGGTCGCAGCCCAGGAGCGGGGATCAATCAGAACGACAGGATGAGGACCGTCAGGCTGGTCCTGATCGGGCAGGTTTCCAATTTCTCGAACTGGTCGCTTCGGCAAGCCCTGCCTAGTAAGGATGGCTTCCCTCTCCAGGTTCGTGAGTTCGATCAGGTGATGGGCATGATCGCCGGAGGCCAACGCCTACTGCAAAACGAGATG
>NYUU01000145.1 GCA_002684175.1 Synechococcus sp. CPC35 | reverse complement strand
TGGTTCTTTTAGTTTAACGTACGGATACGGTTCACCTTCACCAGTGCTCCCTTGCGAAGAGCCGCCGGTTTGGCTTTTGCGGGAGCTGCTGCGTCGGTATCTGGCATCGGAGCAGGGAGAACAGGCGAACAAATTAGGCCCGAACTCGGTCTGAACACGTTTATCAATCGCTTTTACAAGACCTTTGAGGAGTTGGGTTACCGATGAGTCCAAGACATCGTCAGCTCATGGATTGGTGAATTGCCTTGACTCAACTTGTGAAAAGGAAGTCTTCCCAGAAAAGTTCTGGAGATCCACTCAGTTTGCCAAGTAATCCTTTGCGATCAAATTCATCGGCATCGAAAGTCGGAATGTTGTCGCTTAAATACACTTTACCTTCTGGCTTGAAATACAAAACTGAAACATGGCCTGAATTCCAGAAGGCTTGAAGCTCTTCAATTGAATTCGCTACATGCATATGGAGATGATCTGAAGATGCTGCAACAGAGGCTGGTAAGACGAGCTTGTCTCTCTCGATGAAGTCTTCTTCTGTGGACTTAGTCCTTGAGGATTGGTGGCTAGGGTGGTCATGATTATGTTGATCGTCATTTGAAATCTGAGAATCAAGATTGAAGTCGACGATGCGGTCGGCATGTCGCCGTCCATACTTTTCATGTGTTCCGATATAGAAATGATCGGATCCATCATTACCGATTAAACGATCACGACCACGTCCACCAATTAAGACATCATCGCCTGCGCCACCATTAAGTGTGTCACGACCGCCTTTGGCTTTGAGTTGATCGTCATCGTCATCGCCGAAGAGAACATCGGAAGAAGAGCTTCCGAATAAATGATCTTTGCCAATCCCTCCGCTGGCGTAGAGGGAAGTTTTTTTGGAAAGTGGCTTAAGTCGATCATTTTGACGAGTTCCAGTTCGAGAAAGAGCCTGGTCGAAACTTGAAAGATCGGAAAACTCACTTTTATGTCCCGCATGATGATGTGCATGCGAACTCCCTAGTTCTAAGAAGGTCGTATTAGAAGTATCACTAAATTCTGGAGAAAGTGTATTATATTCGGAATCGATAAACGATGGTGACTCAACGTTCAAACCATTCTGTAATGGCGAAGAGCCATCGTATTTAGCTTCACCAGGATAAGTGTAATTGCCCTTTAGGTTCGCATTGAGTTGATTAATAGACTCGTTGAGAGTTTGTTCTCCCAAGCCCAAGGAGCGGTAAGAACTGGAGAGGAGACCCTTTAATTTGGTGGAAGGTCCCATATACATTTCGATGTCACCGTCAATATTGATGCTATTTCCAATCTGTGCGATGGCATAGAGCCCGAACTCCGAAATTTTATTCATGTCATTCTTGGTATATGAGGCATCATTTGGCTTTCCTCGATCGTCAGCCAGATTTAGATATGTTGTCTTATCATTAAAATCAACAATGCCAGCCTGAGCATAAGTTACTGACCCGAGGGCATGGTCATAATACTTTCCAAGAATTGCATCGGTGGCAATGGGTTCATTAGCATCGAAATCACCTTGATAACGCAAAACCTTACGTATATAGCGTTTTGTTTTCGTTTGGGCGTTGTCACTATTCCCATATGCATGGCCTAAAAGTCGACTGCTAAATCGTGCGAGTTCCTCTGGACTTGGAAGCCGATCAATCTCTTCGACAAATATTTGTATTACATCTTTTTGGGCCGATATTAATTCATCATCATTAGACAGATATGGAAGGTTGAAAGTATTATTTTGATCAAGGTATGCATAAGTATCAGTAGCATCTCCGACTGATGCCACACTGACTGGATTTGCTAGGAAGCCACTAAAGCCTTGCTTAACCTGTAACTGTTGTCCACCACCACGACGTTTAAGATCAGCAAGGCTTTTTTCATCATTGACTAACCAGTCAAAGCCTCGCCCCGAATCAATTGTCTCGAGTCTTTCGATAGGAGCACTAATTTTGAATTGAAAATCATCAGCGGCGTAAGCTGAATACTTGGCTTCATCAACAAAAGGATTGAAATCACCAGTTGAGTGTGCGACATAGCTCGCAGCGCGCATTGTAGCTGTTTTTACTTTTGCGGAAGATCTCTCTTTCTGATAAATAACCAGAGTTTCTAATCCTAAATTATGCCAAGAGGAGAAACCACTTGACAAAGCGAGTTCTCCTTTCATATTCGGATAAAAGGCCGAAAGGGTTATATTATTTCGAGAAGAGATGACCTGAATTGGGCTTCCTTTCTTCTTGGAACCAACAATGGCAATATCACCAAAGTTATCAGTATCAAAATCACCGATTGTAAATCGAGTGTCGGACTTGTCACGAAGACTCGGATCCCACGCAAAAGAAGTTATGTCGCCGGCATAAAAGAAACCATTGTTTTCTTTACTATTACTCCAAACACTAATTCGACCGTTCCCGCCTTTACCTGCTCCGATCACTATATCTTTAAGTGCATCTCCGGTCATATCACCGACGCCCAAATTCACACCATAGTTCCAATTGTTTTCTTCTGGGAAGGCATTAAATTCATCCATGAGCGTAAGATCACGCCCGCTAAATATTCTGATTAAGTCACTCCCGCCGTCGCCGAATCCCACAATAATATCAACAAATCCATCTTTATTAATGTCTCCAAAGCTCAGTTCGTGCCCTATATCTTTGGATAATGGCAAGACGACTTCTTGGTAGTCTGATGCCTTCTTAATAATCACCTCTTCACCGGGGGCGAAACTAGAACGGTCGGCTGTCCATGTTCGATCTAGATTGTCTATTGTCTTAATTAAAATGCCTTGTCCACTATCTTCGTGGGGAAGGATATGGCAGTGCTGCATATACCCTCCTGTAAAATTCTCGTAAATTGTTGCTGTGGTCATCCTTGACGGTTCCCACTCGTTGTAGTTGGCTGGTGCTGGATATCTATTACTACTGGGAAGGGAGTACGACTGGGCATTTGGAAGTGCAGACTGCAGAGCTATAGTGTCTTGTCTGAAATCTGACCCAAAAAATCCTTCACCGTTGTCCTGACTAGAGTGATCAAAATCAAGAGCATCTTGGATCACTTGCTCAAGATCGAGGTTTGTCGAAGTATCAGCAGTAATTTGTTGATTGAGAACACGTAGTAGTGCTGTCGCAGCAGATTCGAGTGGTCTATCTTCTCTTATTGCGATTTGATTAATGGCATACAAGCCCATTTCTGCAACGTTAGATAGTCGCGCTTGTGCTTCTATATCTGCCTGAGTTTGGTTCCCACCTTCACGGAAGTGGTTCAACATTAGTTGTGGGAATGCATTAATTCCGACACGATTCAGTTCTGCAGCCCAATAAAATGTATTCTCAGGATTGAAGACATTTGATCTTGTGATGGTGTAATAAGCTCCATCAGCGATTTGAAGATCAATATCTCGATTAGTGTCGTAATAGTTTTGATAGTAATTTTCGAATTCATTCTTATACTTGCCTTCGCTAAGGCGTTTAACAAGGGTATCTTCATCCCCAGATTTTTTTAAACGCTTTACTTCTGAAGAAAGCTCATTAGGTTCAGGAAATCTTCCAAGATATGCGATAAATAGTTGTATTGTTGAGGTTGCTTCTTTTGATTTTTGAATCGAATTAGATGAGCTTACTCTCTCTCTGTTGCCTATATTGTTTGTTAGTTCTGGGTTGATACTCTGAAAATGGTTTTGATGCGGATGAAAAGGATGTTGCTCAGAAGCCCACTGCTCATGGTCCCAATATTCAAGAGTATCTAGCTGTGTGATTAGAGCAGGATTGTATGGAAGTACATTGTCATTTAGTAAAAATGGTGTGGGGTAACCACCATAACGGTTGGGTTTATTATTTGGCAATCTGTCCGATGAATTATATAGACCACCATTGATCTTTGCGTACCGATTTGCACCTTCTACAAATAGATTACCCGACCATGTCATCCGACGTATTTGAAGAGGTTCGTATTTAGAAAGATCATCATTAATTGCAGGAGATGACTTCTCTGGTACTACGTCGGTAGGAAGACGCTCGGGAGTACTTGTTTTTTCACCGTCTACAACAATTGTTCCTAATTCAATGTTCGGCCAAATCCAACCACCAGCGCGTAACCCCGCACCGGTCCAAGCTTCCGAAATGATTTTATATTCACCTGGATCTTCAAAATAGGTTAAAACTTCATGTCGTTTGGCTGGTGATAAGAAATGGTTATTCTCTAGTGATGGCGCGGGTAGTGGTTGGAATTTCCCATCAACGGGATCCTCAATTTGTAGGCCATTAAGGATTGAATTATTGTTGCCTGTTCGGGTTTTTGTAATGGAATTTGCTTGATATCCATCTCTTGCATATAGGTATGTATCGATTGATTCCCAGGTGCTTGAATCATCAACGTCAAAAGTCTTCCCGTCAATTGCGCGGACAATCTTAACATTATAGAAGCTATTGCTTGAATAGTTGATGAATGAAAATGCGTTCCATTCACCGGTACTGTACCCATCTTTCTCTGGTTTATATTCACCATTTAGTAGATAAACATTTTGTGCTGTGCCCTCTGGAGTGAATGGACTTGTCGCTAACTCATATCGGCCTGTTTCTTGGCTATAGTTAAAATTAAAATTTTTAATTCCGATATAGCTGCGACGTGCATCTTGAAATTCCTCACCAAGATATTCTAAAGGGTCTCCTACAGAGAGATTTGCGAAAGCTCCACCGTAAACCTGAGAATTAGCGGATCCATGAAAATGTGGATGCCACCAAGACAATCCCAGGTGGTGAGATTTTGGGATCTTAATTACTTGTTCCCAGTCATCAGTGTATTCAACTTTTACGTTATCAGCGTAGCCATCAGAAACTACATTTGTGCCGTGGAAATGAACATTTGTTGAACCCGATGCTCCTGATTGTGTGTAACCAACACCACCAACACTTAGACGTGGCTGCTTGCCTAGAGTGCGGATATCAAAATCTTCATTCTCATAGCCATAAACAACATTGAGCTTGAGAGTCTCCCCAGGGTTAACGTGTAAATGAGCTCCAGGAGAGATAGGCTCAATGACTCCTGTTTCTGCGTCGCGATGGCCATATGTATATAGAAGAATGTGGGAGGCAACATCTGCGTTTGAATTTTTGCTATCTATATGTGAATAAACAAAGTCATCGATTCCATCAGGCACTTCTTGTCCAAGATTTAACTTTATATGCTCACCAACACCATCAATTTCTAAAGGTCCAGTGCCCCAGTACGTGGTGTACGTAACTACCCCATCCTGTACCCCATCCTCATCGAGGGGGCCACCGTCATAAACGAGATATTCAGGGAAGTATCCACCTCGTTTATTGAATGGTGCCATGTGCTGACAAATTAATAATTAAATCTTAGCAGCCTTCATTCTATTTAAAGTCCTGCTTGTGAATGCGCCTACATTTTGCAAAACTCCTTTAATATTTTCTTCAGACTTATCGCAGCTCTTATTGTTATCCTTGAAGGATAGTTCTAATTAACCATGGTTCGTTTTACCCCTCTCAAAATTGGTGTTACTTGTGTCTTTGCTGTCCTGCAGGCCGGATGTAGTGGTAATCAAGATCTATCCAAAAGTGATAGTCTGAATATTGGGACCTGCGAAAGTATTGTTAATAGTGTTCAAGAGTTAAAGGATGGTTTTAAGTGGACAGAGGGTCCAGCTTGGGATAGTAATAGAGGACGATGGATTTTTAGTGATGTCATGGGTGATACGGAGTATGCCATATCTCCTTCTGGTGATTTGACAACTCTTCGAGAAAATGCTGGTTTTCCAAATGGTCATGCCGCGAAGAATGATGGCTCATTTGTTGTCGCGCAGCATGATAGAACCCTAAATTCTGTCAATGGTGATGGTGCCGAATTCGCTTTGTTGTCCGATTCTTTCCAGGGAAATAAACTTAATAGTCCTAACGATGTCGCTATAGCGCGTGACAATTCTATTTTCTTTACTGATCCTATGTTTGGTATACAGGGATTTGGGCCTGAAAAGGCTGATTCCTCTCTTGGATACGCAGGTGTATTTCGCTCGAACAATGGATCTCTTGAGTTGATTAATAAGCAACTTGCAACACCAAATGGTATCGCTATAACTAATGATCAAAAATCTCTGATCGTCTCCGATACTGGAACTAATACTTTGTATACGATTGACTTGGATTCCTACACTGGCAATCCTGTTGAGGCTGTAAAACTTGTTGAACTAACTCCAATCGAGGGTGGTGGGGAAGGTCATGGCCCCGATGGTCTCCGCATAGCTTCTGACAACAAAATTTGGGCGACCGGCAAAGGTGGTGTCAATGTTTTGGAAGCCAATGGCACAATGAATTGTGCAATACCTTTCCCAAATCATGTTTCTAATCTCTCCTTTGGTGGCAGTGATAATAAGCTTGTCTTGGCGACTTCGGCTGACAAGGTCTACAAAATCACATTAAAGTAATTCATTTTTTAAATTTTTATCTTCGATCATGAAAATCAATTCTTTATTTGTTGGTATCGGGGTTTTTTCTTCGATTTCTCTTTCTGGCATGTTGACGCAGAATGTTTACGCAACTGATATTATTAATAATGTTCCTATTCAGCAAGTTTCGCGCTCAACTGTTATAAATAAGTCTTGTTCTGATGTGTGGGATGTCGTTTCTGATTTCGATGGTATCTCTAATTGGTACTCTGGCTTTTCCGCAAGTTCTCGCAAATCAGGGCCGATCAATCAGGTCGGTGCAATCCGTGAACTGACGCGTGCCAGCAACGGCAAAACGTTTGACGAAAAGTTGATTCTGCTTGATCCAATAGGTTATACACTTGCTTATAGTCATGTCAAAAATGGCCCTGTCAAAGAAACGGTCAATCAAGTTAAGCTGGTTGACTTGAACAGTCGTCAGCAATGTCTTGCTAGCTGGGGTTCTACGTTTCGACTTAAGCCCTCTCAAGCAACTGAAGCTGAAAAGATCAAAGGTTTCTTTGTTAAAGCTTTCGAGGCAGTTCTGATTGACCTGAAAAACAAAGCAGAAGAATAATTTAATATTTACTTAGCATTTTGATTTGCAAATAAAGCCCCTTCTGAGGGCTTTTTTTTTGTAGAGCGTTTAAAATTAGTTAGATTTTTTATTGTAAATGAGAATCTCGCTGTATTTACTTGCCTTCGCAGGAACAGCCATTCTCTCTGGCACTCAGTCAGCTCGAGCAGAGTCATTCCAAAAGCCTCTCTTGGCATCATCCACTACCGTGTTGGGGCAAGATTCAGCACACCTTAATCTTCTTGATAATTGTGAAGCCCTTGCTCAATCGCTGAATCAAGTCAACCAATCTCTACTTGATACATGCCTCACTAGTGAAAATATTACTCCTGAGCTTAGAGAGAAGCTCGATATCCTCAGCAAATATGTTGCAGATACATCCCCGCTCTTAGTTGCACAAGCAAACCCTTTGACTTTGGAGATGCTTCAGCAACAAATTGATGCTTTAAAAAACAAACTTACTCAACTTGAATCCGAAGCTAATTTTAGTGCTTCGTTGGCTCAACAGCGTGAACAAGAATTAGAGAAGACTGTAGATGATCTCACTAATGAAGTAAGTACCCTTAAAGGTCAGCTCAATGAAACCAAGTTAGATCTTGCCTCGGTTGAAGATATTCCAAGTGATATTTCCCCTGTCTTCAAGCCTACAATTACCTTTAATGGTTCTGCCAATATGCTTTATGGTGGAGTTGATGGAGATGATGATAGTGCTGGTATGCATTTGTGGAAGTCTGATTTATCCAGTGCTAATCGTAATTTCAGTGATCAATCTTTTTCCGACACGCCTCTGCAAGTGACAGGTGCTAGCAACCGTGCAGGAGGCAAAGCATATCGTTACTATTTTTCAGGTCAAAGTCAAAATACATTTCCTCCAAACGGTCTTGAATCTGTAAATCGTAAGACGGCTGAAAGTTATGCAATGGCTTCCAGTTGGACAGGTGGTAAAGTCCGTTTTAATACTCTTTCTAATGGTGGCGATTTAGTTATTGTTGATAAAAATGATCCGAACTATGTTAAATCTAATCCAAGAACACTTGACTATGGTTCTGCCAAACAGCTTACTGTTGATTTCCAAGGTTTGCCAATGGTTCCCAATGTAGGAACCGGTGGGTTAAAGAACTCCGTTGAGTTTGGCGATCAGGTAGATGCTAATGATTTTACAATTAATAATTTAGGAAATGAAATTACATTCAGTGGGATATCTCTGTCGAGAGACGACGTCCAAAATTTAATAGATCTTGGCAATGCATCACGTAGCGCTAAGGGTGTTAGCAATAATATGGATGTTGATTATGTTGTTGGAACTGGCGAAACAATTAGTACCATCGCTTTTAAATATGGGACAACTGCTTCTAAGCTTCTTTCCATAAATCCTGGTTTGGGCTTAAATATCAGTGAGGCTGATGTTCTTAGTCAAGGTACGGAGCTTAAGGTACCTTCTAACATCAATGCAAAATTAACCAAAGGTGATAATACAGTTTCTCCTGGCGGCTTAGTCGACAATAAAGCTACTTATGATGATCTTCTAAATCTGGCAATCGCCGAATATGGTTCATTGACTGATGATCAACGCAGTAAAGCTGAAGACACAGCTCAGCGTTTTATTCGTGGCTTGGCTAAGTCTGAGCCTGGTTCTGATCCGACTAAAATTAACAACAATTTTATGAGAGCTTATACTTTCAATCACGATGTCAAGTTGAATCTTACAGCAAGTTTGTGGGGTCCTGATATGCTGCGAGTAACACTACGTCATCGTAATTATTTGCCATACGGCTCTCGTTCTAATTTTCCTGGAACAAACCTTGCATTTGGATTTGGGGGTAACAATAACCAAGAATTGACTTTTGATCGACTTTGGTGGAAATTACCCGTAAGTGATAGTACAAGTTTTTGGGTTGGTACTCGTCTCAAGGATTATCACTTCCTGCCAGTCCGCTACGGAAACTTTTACCCAGTTGAGCAGCAAAACTACTTCTTTGCAACTGCTGCTGGTATGCATGATTACGTTGGCTCAGGAATCGGTTTAACTGCTAATAACCTTTCTGACGACTTTCTAGGAGGGCAGCTCAGTTTTGGTGCGGGTTATTTAGCTAATTCAAATGATGCCATTAATCCAGTTACAAATTCATATGAGGAAAAAGGTTTGGTTGGCCGTGATACACGTTTCCGAGTCCCTGTGCAACTTGGTTATACCAGTGATGATGGCACTGTGATTGCCTCATTGAATTACATCTTTAGTAATGGAGATACCCTGAATTGCTTTGTCGGCACTACTTTGGCATGCAACCCGTTCTACTTCGATACTGATCAAATCAATCAAGTTGGGCTTTCATTGGGTTGGCAGTTCTATGAAAAAATCTCCTTTAATGCCGCTTACAATGAAATTTGGTATACCTCAAGATATGACAGTTCGGTTTTAGGCGTGTCGATGGTTGAATCAGGTGACAATGCTAAAGCACGAAGCTGGATGGCCGGATTTGTTGTTGATGATTGGATAATAGATGATTCTAAAATCGGTATTGCCGTTGGTAATGTCCCCTACATTTATGAGAACGATTCTGCTTGGGGCACTGATGAACCACCTTTCGCTTTTGAAACATGGTTCAACTGGGATTTAAGTGATTATATTTCTGTCCAGCCTGGTGTTTTTCTTCTCACTAATCACGATGGCTTATCAGATGCCGGGACTGATTGGGGTATGACATTCCGTACTTATCTAAAATTCTAATTACTTCTTTCTTTTTCAATCTTTTTCACCCTTCATTTCATGCTTTTTACTAAACGGTTAATTGCCTTTGCCTTTGTTTCTATATCTACTATGTATGCGCCGTCAATATCAGCTCAGTACCAGTCAACTACACCAATTTTTCAGTTTCGAACTGATCAATCTTCCCCTTTCAAGAGACTTTATTTTTTCGGAACTTCAGGAGAACGTCTTGATCGTTCGGAATACTATTTTGTTCTCAAGAAGGAAGATCAGCTCAAGAAGGGAGCACAGCAGTTTGAGCTTACTATTCCTCGTGATTTTTACAAGCGTTTTAAATCAGCAACATTAAATGTTTGTACAATGCAAAGAGGAGGTTTTGTACGCAAGACCAAGTGTCTTGATGATCTAGGGTTTGCTTCAGTTTTTAATGATGAAAAGCAATCTGTTGTATTAAGTCTTGATAATGTTCCTCAGGGAGATCAAGATATTGCATTTTATGCTTCTTTGATTAATCCTATTTCTAGCGGTCTTTATCAGTTTAATGTTTTGGCCGGCCTTCAAAAATCAAATTCCAAAAAGTACCTTGGCTCTTGGCTTGTCAGTGTTAATTAATGCTATATTGTAAGATTAGCTCTTTGTAGGCTTGTCTTCTTCATTGCCATTGTTAAAATGATTTATTTGCTCTCTTAAGGGTTACTTTTGCTTTTAATATTTTTTGTGATTGCTACTTGATTGGGCAATACATTTAGGCTTGCGTCTATTCTTGGTCTTTCCAGTAATTTCTTGTAAGTTCATTTGGTGTGCAATGTAATTTTGCTTCTGTTTGATTTTGTTTGTGATGTCTTTACCTATGACTCTATGGCTTTACATGCCCTGCAAAAAGGCAATATTATTATATTTCTTGGCATTATGATTAATAATTTTAAGTCTAATAATTTGGCTTCTTTTGTTTTTGCGTTTCTGATTGAAGAATTTACTGTATGCCTGAGGAAATCGATTGACTTAGAAATCGTTCTTGATTACATGATCCATAGATCGTTCTGCAAAAGCGGCGATGGTTAAAGCTGGGTTCGTGGCTGCAGTCGACAAAGGTATGAATGCAGCATCTGTGACGTATAGACCTTTATAACCTTTGACTCGACCGTACAAATCACATGCTTTCCCCATCGCAGCCCCACCACAAGGATGTGCTGTAGCAGAGGCGTCTGCTTTTGTTTTGCGCATGGCTTCCGGAACATTATTTCTTGTTCGTGG
>NYUU01000144.1 GCA_002684175.1 Synechococcus sp. CPC35 | reverse complement strand
GATCGACCGGCTGCTCGACGAAAACGGAACAATCGCGATGGACTAAATCTCAGGAAAAATGAATGGGAGGGTAAAGTTCAAAAACCAGGTTCTGTACAGAAACAAAGACTCTCAATCATCGACTTACAGAGACCTGTATTCCAAACGCAGCCAGAAAATCATTGCTGAAAGGTTTGAAAAAGACATCGATACTTTCAAATACACTTTTTAATCTCGCATCACTGCACCATGCAGAGCGGCTCAACGGGGCAACTGCACACCGATCAGATCTGCTCACCGCAGCATGCGAACCCACCGAAGAGATGCGGAGCTGGGTTGGGATCCTGAAAATTCAGGCCAGAATGCCCACATGATTCAGCTTCACCCGACCCGGGCTCTGTTGCTGCTGGTGCTCGCGGCACCGCTCCAGAGCGCGGAAATTTATGTTCCCTGGCCCAGCAAGGACAAGCTGAAAGAGATTCAGAGCGCCGCCTTCAGCTGTTCCCGTGAGAACACCAGAGCCACCTGCGAACGCGCCCGTCAGCTGGCAGACCCCTTGATGGACCATCCCCGCCTGCCTGGACTCTGCAAAGACGAGCTCTGGACCCTGATGGAGAAAGCCAGAGTCGCCACGAAAAATGACTACAGGCGTCGGGACGCCATCGATCTATCGGCTCGCCGCATCAGCAAGGTCTGCGCCGAACCGAAGAAGAAAAAAGATCCCAGAGCTAAGCCCGGGACACCTCAGCTGAGGCAGTCCTGATCTAATCGAAATCGAAGCTGAAACGCTGACCCTGCATCAGCTGAGCGACTTCGCTGCGCACCGCATCCAGCAGATCCCTGCTCACGTCGGGGTGCTTCTTGATCTCATCCACGAAGCTCTGCACATCTGCCGCCGTCATTCCGTGGCTTGTGATCCGGGAATCCACCTTGCTGCGGAAACTCTGAAGCAATGCCTGCTGCTCCTCGGACAGAGGCTGGGAGCCGGGATGGGTGACATCCATGATTGTGAAAAGAAGACGATCAGCGTGTTGACGTCTGATCACCGAGCATCTGGATCAGTGATTCAGACGTGGAGAGCATCTCTCCCATGCTGAGTTCACTTTCCCGACCAGCGATCTCCGAGGCCATCTCACACACGGAGGAGGAGCGGCCCGAGACGTCACAGCTGTTGGACAACTGCAAGATGGCATTGGAAAGCTTGCCGCGCAGGCATTCCTCGGAACCTCCCTGATTGATCACAGCATTGGCGGCCGTCACCGCTCCTGCGGAAGCCTCCTCAAAAGGAACCGCGCGCTTCCAGGCCTGGGAGCTCTCGGCCGCAGCTCCTGTCACACCAGCTGCCGTCACAACAACTCCCGTCACAACAGCCCTGAGCAACAGAAGCAGAAAGGCCCGAGGCATTGGGAAGGATCCAGGAGATGCAGAGGGTAGCGGCGCCAACTGGTCACGCCCAGCACGGTGAAACCCGATTCCTGTGTTTAGGTTCCGCAGTCAGCTCCACCCATCGCGATGACCTCCTCAGCACCTGCTGAACCGACCCAGCATCAGGTGCGCCTGGACACCCCCTTCACCGATCAGAAGCCAGGCACCTCCGGACTGCGCAAAAGCAGCCGACAGTTCGAGCAGCCGCACTACCTGGAAAGCTTCATCGAAGCCGTGTTCCGCACCCTTCAGGGTGTTCAGGGAGGCACGGTGGTGCTGGGAGGCGATGGACGCTATGGAAACCGCCGCGCCATCGATGTGATCCTGCGCATGGGTGCCGCCCACGGACTGAGCAGGGTGATCGTGACCACCGGAGGCATCCTCTCCACACCGGCCGCCTCCAATTTGATCAGAAAGTGCCAGGCCATTGGCGGCATCATCCTTTCTGCGAGTCACAACCCCGGCGGACCTGACGGTGACTTCGGCGTGAAGGTGAACGGCGCCAACGGCGGGCCCACCCCGGCCTCATTCACGGATGCGGTTTACGACTGCACCAAAACACTCGATCAATACAAAATCGTCGAGGCTCCAGCGATCGATCTCGATGCCGCCGGCAGCCACAGCATCGGCGCAATGCAGGTGGACGTGATCGATGGCGTCGACGACTTCGTCGAACTGATGCAGAAACTGTTCGACTTCGATCGGATCGGCGATCTGATCCGCGGTGACTTTCCACTGGCCTTTGATGCCATGCATGCGGTCACCGGCCCCTATGCAAAGCGCCTGCTCGAAGGAATTCTCGGCGCTCCCGCGGGAAGCGTCCGCAATGGAATTCCGCTGGAGGACTTCGGCGGCGGTCATCCCGACCCCAACCTCACCTACGCCCACGACCTGGCCGAGCTGCTGCTCAAGGGTGACGCCCACCGCTTCGGAGCGGCCTGCGACGGGGATGGAGACCGCAACATGATCCTGGGGCAGCACTGCTTCGTGAACCCCAGCGACAGCCTCGCCGTGCTCACCGCCAATGCAACGCTGGTGCCTGGTTACGCCGCAGGGTTGGCTGGGGTGGCCCGCTCGATGCCCACCAGCTCCGCTGTGGATGTGGTGGCCAAGGCACTGGACATCGAGTGCTTTGAAACCCCAACGGGCTGGAAATTCTTCGGCAACCTGCTGGATGCCGGCAGGATCACGCTCTGCGGGGAGGAAAGCTTCGGCACCGGCAGCAACCACGTGCGCGAAAAGGATGGTCTCTGGGCCGTGCTGTTCTGGCTGCAGATCCTGGCTGAACGCCGCTGCAGCGTTGCCGAGATCATGGCGGAGCACTGGAACCGCTTCGGCCGCCACTACTACTCCCGCCACGATTACGAAGCCGTGGCCAGCGATGCCGCCCACGGTCTCTACGACCGCCTCGAGGGCATGCTCCCAGGCCTGGTGGGTCAGTCCTTTGCCGGCAGAACCGTCAGCCAGGCAGACAATTTCAGTTACACCGACCCCATCGACGGATCGGTGACCTCTGGCCAGGGG
Source organism: Synechococcus sp. CPC35 (assembly GCA_002684175.1). Lineage (GTDB taxonomy): Bacteria > Cyanobacteriota > Cyanobacteriia > PCC-6307 > Cyanobiaceae > Parasynechococcus. The sequence continues at coordinate 8,300 of NYUU01000144.1, read as the reverse complement.
CTACGCATCCTGCTGGAGGACGGCAGCCGCGTGGTGGTGCGTCTTTCAGGCACAGGAACCAAGGGCGCGACGATCCGGGTGTATCTGGAGAGTTATGTGCCAACAGGCGGTGACCTCAACCAGGATCCCCAGATCGCCCTGGCGGACATGATCAGCGCCATCAACGCCCTGGCGGAGATTCAGCAGCGCACCGGCATGGACCGCCCCACTGTGATTACCTGAAAACGTGATTACCTGATTTTCAGCGGCGGCGGCCCCGGTGGGAATTGGGGTGGCGATACACCGGATCGCTGGCTTCCTCCTGAAGCTGGCGCATGCTTTCGATGGCAAAGCCGCCAAGCCCACCGGAGCTGATCACCATCAGATAAAACAACCGCATCCGGCGCAGATCGATCTCAGCAGGGCTGTTATCGATCAGAACCTTGAGGAAGTAAGCCACGGCTGCACCAAGGGCACAGCCGATGGCGATGGCCACCAGCACACGCATGCCGCTGAAAGGCCTGCCGGGATTGACTTCAGGCTTCGGATCAGCCATCAGCTCGGCTGGGGAGTGGGTGCACCCGCATCACCAGATCCATCCTCGGGAGGCCGGCCATCGGACTGGCCGAGCAGCGACTTCATCACCACATAAAACACGGGCACCACGAGAGTGGAAAGGAAGGTGGCCACCAACAGACCACCGAACACCACCAGACCGAGAGACGACTGGCTCTGGGCGCCGGCGCCCTTGGCGAGCATCAGGGGCAGGAAGCCTGTGAGTGAGGAGATGGCCGTCATCAGGATCGGCCGCAGACGGGACTTGGCTGAGAAGGTTGCTGCTTCGAGAGCCGAAGCCCCCTCAGCCATCTTCTGGTTGGCGAGATCCACGATCAGGATCGCGTTCCCCCCTGCCAGACCGATCAGCATCACCAGACCAACCTGGGCATAGATGTTGAGCACCTGGCCAGCGGCACCGAGAAACACCAGAGCACCCAGCAGAGCCGTGGGAACCGTGAGCAGGATGATGATCGGATCGGTGTAGCTCTCGTACTGGGCGGAAAGAACGAGAAACACCGCCAGGATGCCCAAAGCGAAGATCACAACCGCCAGTGATCCGGCCTTCACTTCCTCGCGGGAAATCCCGGTCCAATCGAAGCCGAGGCCCTGATAATTGCCCTCATTGAAGATCTGCTTCATCGCTCCGATCGCCTGACCGGAGCTTTTGCCTTCCTGGGGCGTTCCATCAATCTTGATCGAGCGGTACAGATTGAAGTGGGGAATCACGCTGGGGCCCACGGCCTTCTTGACCGTGAAGAACTCGGAGAGCGGAACCTGTTCTCCATTGCTGTTACCCACATAGATGGACGACAGCCGCTGCGGCGTCGCCCGGCTCACCTCATCCGCCTGCACATAGACACGACGCACCTTGCCTTCCTGGAAGGTGTCGTTCACATAAGCCCCACCGAAATTGACACTGAAGGCCGACATCGCGGATCCGAAGTCCACACCGAGTGACGCCATCTGCTCCCGGTCGACATCGATCTTGTATTGGGGTGCCTGCGGCGAGAAGAGGGTATAGATCTGGCCGAGAACAGGGTTTTTCTTACCGATCTCGATGATCTGATTGGCAGTATCAAAGAACTCATTCAGCGAATAAACGCCGCTGCTCTGATCCAGAAGCTGGAATTCAAATCCGCCTCCGGTGCCGTAACCGGGAATGGAGGGGGGCTCCACCACAAACACACGGCCTCCATCAATGGCTCCGTACAACTTGGCGTTCAGCCGCTTCACAACGGCTCCCACGGTGTGATCCGCTCCAGGACGTTCGTCCCAGTGCTTCATGCCGATGAAGAACAGACCCTTGTTCGGCGCATTGCCATCGAGGCTGGCGCCACTGAACAGGGCAGCTGAGGAGATGTCCTCTTCGGTGCGCATGACCTCGGCAACCTGACGGTTGATGGCCAGGGTCTTCTCATTGGACACACCTTCCGGAGCCTGAACGAAGCCGATGGCATAGCCCTGATCCTCAATCGGCACGAAGCCGCCAGGGATGCGGGTGAAGGCGAAACCGGTGAGCAGAATGCCCGCCGCCAGGGCCGCCATCACAATCGGCCTCGCCTTGAGGACTCCCTCAAGAACAGAGGCATAGCGCTTCTCGAAACCGCCGTAGAAGCGATTGAAGTTGGTGAAGATCATGGGGACGAACCAGCCCACCACAAGCCCGATCACGGAGAAAAGAACAACTGGGAACGGGTTGCTGAAAATCACACCCGTGGTGACCAGACCAACTGCTGCACCACCAATGGCAAAGGGAAGTCGCAACGGCAAACCGGTGATCTTCGCGGCGATGAAGCCAATCAGCGCACCGATCAGCGCTGGAACCAAGGCGGCAAGCGCTCCATTCCCGGCACTGAGCAACCCGTAGATGAAGCCGAGGATCACTCCGGCAACGGCGTACTGGTTGCGGCTGAGCTCCTTGGTCTCCCGGGAGAGCAGCAACGCCGAAAGCATCGGCGAGAAGGTGAGAGCGTTGAACGTCGAGATGCCGATCGAGAAGAGAATCGTGGCGGCGAACTGCTTGTAGATCGTGCCGGTGGCGCCGGGGAAGAACAGAACCGGCAGAAACACCGCCATCTTCACCAGGGAGGTGGCGATCACGGCGCCGAACAGTTCATCCATCGTCTCCATCGCCGCCTGCACGGAGGTCATCCCCTCCGCTTTCTTGGCGGAGGTGTCCTCCACAACGGTGATGGCGTCGTCAACCACCAGACCGGTGGCCAGCACCAGGCCGAACAGGGTGAGCTGATTCAGAGAGAAGCCAAAGGCCAGCACCAGGGCGAACGTACCGATCAGTGCCACCGGTATGGCGATGGCGGGAACCAGGGTGGCTTTCCAGTTCTGGAGAAACAGGAACAAAATCAGCACCACCAGGATCACCGCGTCCCGCAGGGAGTTGGTCACACCCTTGATCGACTGGTTGATGAAATCGGTGGTGTCATAGATCTTCTGAACACCGAGACCAACAGGCAGGGTCTTCTCGAAGTCCGCCAGCACGTCCTTGACGCCGTCGGACACCTCGATGGCGTTGCTACCGGAGAGCTGGTAGATGGCGATGCCCACCGATGGTGTTCCCTTGAGATCCATGGCATCGATGCCGTAGGTCTCACCACCGAGCTCCACCCGGCCCACATCCTTCAGACGAACCAGTCCACCGGCATCGGTGGTGCGCAGCACGATGTTCTCGAATTCCTGCGTTGTGGTGAGTCGACCCTGCAGCTGCACGGTCAAGGTGAATTCCTGACCTTCCGGAGCCGGAGCACCACCGACCTTGCCAGCGGGCACCAGCCGGTTCTGGCTTTGAAGCTGGGCAACAACATCCGTGGACGAGAGATTGTTGGCCGTGAGTTTTTCGGGATCCAGCCACAGCCGGAAGGCGATCTTGCGGTTGCCGAAATAGGTGACATCTCCGACTCCCTTCACCCGCTTCACGTTGTCGGTGAGGTTCTTGTCGAGATAACCACTGATCGTCTCCACCGAATATTCGGTTTTGGACGGATCCTCGTTGACGAAGTTGTAGACGAGCAGAATCGAATTGGAGGCCTTGTTCACCGTCACGCCGGATTTGCGCACCTCTTCAGGAAGCTGCGGTTCGGCCAGGGAGACGCGGTTCTGAACATTCACCTGGTTGATGTTTCCATCTGTGCCGCTGTTGAACGACACGGAGATGGAACTCACACCATCGGAGGAGCTGTTCGAGGTGATGAAATCCATCTCCTCAACGCCGTTGATCTGCTGTTCCAGAACGGAGGTGACCCCCTGTTCCACCGCAACGGCATCGGCACCGACGTAGGTGGAAACGACCTTGACGGTGGGAGGAGCGATATCCGGGAGGTTCTCGATCGGAAGGATCGGAATCGCGATCAGACCGACGATCACGATCAGAAGACTGCAGACCGTGCTGAGAACCGGTCTGGTGATGAAATTATTGGAAGCGGACATTGTTCGACCTCAGTTGGCCTTGGCAGGCAGCACCTGGACAGGCATGCCGTGCTTGAGATTGAGCAGATTGGTGGTGACCACCATCTGATTCGACTGGAGGCCCTTGCTGATCGGGTACAGCTGATTCTCCAGCTCACCGACCGTGACCGGGGTCTGAAGCGCAAAGCGGGTTTCGGCCGGAATCTTGCCTGCCTCGATTCCCTTCTCGAGCGTGGCCACATCAGCTTTGCCGGGATTGGCCTTGAGATCCTCGAAGCTGCCGAGACGGAACACGAAGCTCTGTCCGGAGGTCTGCGTCACCGCTGCAAAAGGAACAGCCAGTTCCTCCTTGGCCTTGATCTGAACACGGGTTCGCAGGCGCTGGCCGTCCCGCAGCTTGCCGTCCGAGTTGGGGAACTCGGCCTTCACCAGGAGCCCCTGGGTCTGCTTGTTGATCCGCGGATCAATGGATCCAACCTTGCCGGTGGCGATCACGTTCTCACTGCCGGGAGCACTGAGCAGCACCGGCTGGCCAATCGCGAGGCGATTCGAGAACACAGCGGGCACCTCCACCTGGGCCTCCAGCTCATTGTTCTGAACCAGGCTGGTGAACGGGGTTCCCTGTTGGATCACATCGCCGACCTTGACCTTCACGTCTGCCACCACTCCTGCGGACGGTGAGCGCAGATTGCTGTAACTGAGGGTGGCTTCCGTGGATTTGACCTTCTCAACGGCAGCGATGTACTGGGTGCGGTAGCGGTCCAGTTCCTTTTCAGAGGCAGCACCGGTCTTGCTGAGGTATTGATATCGGTCGTAGTTGGCCTTTGCGGTATCCGCCTTGGCTTTGTCCTCCGCCAGTCGCGCCTGCTGCTGAGCCTGATCGAGAACCACGAGCAGCTGACCTGGCTCAACCTCATCCCCCTGACGGATCTTCAGTTCCAGGATCCGGCCACCGGACTGGGCTGCCAGTTCAACCAGGTTGCTGGCCTCAAGGGTGCTGACGGTGTCCACTCCCTCAGTGAACTCAGCCATTGATGTTGAAACGGCCTGAACCTTCGGCGGCGGTGGCTGCTGCGGAGCCTCGCTCTTGCAGGAGCTGACCGTGATCAGAGCGGCGAGGGTGAGAAGAAGTCGCTGCGGATGACGCACGGCAAAAAGGCTTTGGCCGAATTATGGAGGTTCGATCGGGCATCGACCGTGAGGCTTCGAAGAAGCCGGAGCAGACAGCACAAAAAACAGGCAAATCCGGACCAGCCAGTCGACACTTGGTCATCGCCCCATGCCCCTTGAGCCAGGACCTCTTCTCCTTTCACGGTGAGCAGCAGCGCCGCAGGCTTGCACCGCTGGCGGATCGCATGCGCCCGCGCACCCTGGAGGAATTTGAAGGTCAGAACGGAATCCTGGCCGAAGGGCGACTGTTGCGGCGGGCGATCAAAGCTGACCGCGTTGGCAACCTGATCCTTCATGGGCCTCCGGGTGTGGGCAAAACCACCCTGGCCAGGATCATCGCCACCCATACCAGGGCCCACTTCAGCAGCCTGAATGCGGTGCTGGCCGGAGTGAAGGATCTGCGAACGGATGTCGACGCCGCTCGCCAGCGGCTTGAACGTCATGAGCTGCGCACCATTCTCTTCATTGATGAAGTGCATCGCTTCAACAGCGCTCAGCAGGACGCATTGCTGCCCTGGGTGGAGAACGGAACCGTCACACTGATCGGCGCCACGACGGAAAACCCTTATTTCGAAGTGAACAAGGCGCTGGTCAGCCGATCACGCCTGTTTCGTCTCATGCCGCTGGAACCGCAGGATCTGCGGCAGCTTCTCGAGCGGGCCCTGATCGACAGCGAAAGGGGCTTTGGTGATCGATCCATCGTGATCACTCCCGAGGCTGCGGACCATCTCGTTGATGTGGCCGGTGGTGATGCCCGAAGCCTCCTCAATGCCCTGGAGCTGGCCGTGGAGAGTTCCGAACCGGATGCCGACGGTGCCATTCAGATCGGTCTCAGCATCGCCGAGGAATCGATTCAGCAGCGGGCCGTTCTCTACGACAAGCAGGGCGATGCCCACTACGACACGATCAGCGCCTTCATCAAATCGCTGCGGGGATCTGACGCCGATGCCGCCCTGTTCTGGCTGGCGCGAATGGTGGAAGCAGGAGAGAACCCCCGTTTCATTTTCCGGCGGATGCTGATCGCCGCCGGTGAAGACGTTGGCCTCGCCGATCCCCAGGCGATCGTGGTGGTGGAAGCCTGCGCCGCGGCCTTTGAACGGGTTGGCCTGCCCGAAGGGTTGTATCCCCTCGCCCAGGCCGCTCTCTATTTGGCAGGAACCGAGAAGAGCAACAGTGTTCTGGGCTTTTTCGATGCCCTCAGAACCGTGCGAACCGCCAATCGCCAGGACGTGCCCGGTCACCTGCGTGATGCGAATCGCGATGGCGCCGCCTTCGGCGATGGAGTGGGCTACCGCTATCCCCATGCCTATGCCGAACACTGGGTGGAACAGCAATACCTGCCAAAGGCGCTGCAGGGAGAGGTGTTCTGGCAACCGGGACTCCTGGGCTGGGAGGGCGAACGGCGGGAACGCATGGCGAATCAGCGCGCTGCTCAGCTGGCAGCTGCAGCCGAACTGGCGGCTGATCAGCCATTGGTGCTCAGCAGCGCGCCGGACAGCCCAGCTCTTCAACGCTGGATCCAGCGACAGCTGGGACAGGAGGGTGAACGGCTGCATCGCCTGCGGGAACGGCTCTGGCGCGATGTGCCCTGGTCACGCCAGGACCGGGTGCTGATTCTGGGGGCCCGATCCCTCATCTGGGCGCTTGATCCTCTCAAGGCCGTTCAGGAAGGGGGCGTCACCCTGCTGTGCGATCCAGGGGACGCCCCGCGGCTGGAGGCCCAGACCCAGCTGCTGGAACCGGAACAGCAGCCACTCATCCTCAGCCAGGGGCTGGAGTCACTGCCATCGGAGCAGGGGTTCGAGTGGATCGGTGGGCGTCTGACCACCGCGGATCTGGACCGTGCGGACTGGTCCAAGCTGAGCGCTGCCCTGCTTGGCCGCTGCTCCCCGGACGCCGGGCTGAGACTGCTGATCAGCTCAACTGAATCTGGACCAGCCGAGGCCCTGATCTCGACGGGGCACAACAGTTCAGGACTGGAAGCCCTGGGCCGGCGGGAGAAAGCCTGGAGAGAAAGGTTGATCTCACCGATCCACCAGTTGGAAGCCGATGGCTGGCGCATCAGCAGCGAAAGCTGGGTTGAGACCCTGACCCTCTCCGGCGGAGGGGAACTGACGGAGCGCTGGCTTGGCGAAGGATCGTCCTACCGCAGTGCCATGGCAGGCGCCGATGCCAGCGACATCAACCAGCTGAAACAGACCCTTGAGGGTCTCGGCAAGGCAGGACTGCAACTGCCGATGCGACATCAGATGATTTGTGGCAACAGGATTCAGCCATAAAAAAAGCTCCGGCGAGTGCCGGAGCGGCTGAAACAGGGTTTCAGTCCCTGATCACCAGAGGGGACGTGCAGGAGCGGGAGCAACTGCGCGGCGAGCGGGCTCAGGCAGCTGGGAATTGGCCTGCACACAAGCGGGCAGGAACACATACCAGGACAGCAGTGAGGTGCACTGGGCGTCACCTTCGCACTTATCAGGAGCACAGACGTTCTGAGCACCGTCGTAGGTGCCACAGGTGTCAGCCAGACGGAAATCAACGGGAAGAGCCCCAAGGATTCCGGCGGAGGACAGCTTGCCGTCGACGGAATCGGCGATGATTGCTGAACGAAGAGCGACCACAGCGGTCTTCTTCATCTTCCAGTAAGGGAAGTAAGAACGGGTCTGATCCTTGAGGAACTTGACACCGTCACTGGAATACAGGAAGCGGGAGACACCGACGATATCCACGTCGTATGTCTTGGTCATTCCCTCCTGGACTTCTTCAGCGGTCCAACCGGAGTTGTTGATACCAGCTTCGAGAGCGCGGTCGGTGATTTCACCTGTGGAGAAGAACTTTTGGAAAGCCCTTGAAGAGGTGGTCCAGACAGCACCACCGGTGTTCCAGCGCACAGGGCGCTTGGTTCCGGCTTCTGCGGGAGCGGCCAGAGCGGCCAAAGATGCACCGGCAAGGAGGCCGGCAGCGAGACGATTAAACACGGACGACAAAAGGGGACGTCGATTAAAAAATAGCCCCTTAAAGAAAATTCGCCAACACAATCGGCAGCATTGGAAATTCGGGTTCGCTGGCATCGGCGGAGAGGGAGCAATCGCCCAAAGTGAGACTCACAAATCCAACGCGTGCCGAAATAAAGGGCAAGCAGCTTTTCGGCAGCAAATGATGATCACTGTTTCAAGTCT
>NYUU01000143.1 GCA_002684175.1 Synechococcus sp. CPC35 | reverse complement strand
TCTACAAAGTTCTAATGGTTGTACTTTTTCTGGGTCTTCTATATAAGGATAGTATGTCCAACTAAAGATTGATGGTGTATGATTATGAGCTGGAGTTGCATCATTTTTTTTATATTTCATTCCCCAGACTTGAGTCATTACTGGTAAAAATGTATTAGTCATTACATTTTCAAGATAACATTTAGTTATACCATGTGCTACCCAACTTAGTAGATGGTCAGTAGTTTCATTGAAAAATTTCCATCCAGTAAATTTAGATAGACCAGCATTTATAGTTTGTTTGTCACCACCAGTATCGATGTCTGAGTCAATGAGATTACATAATTCTTCATTAAGACATGTTACATCTTCTGGTGCATCTACTGTTAATACATGTGTATTAGTAGAAACATCTGGCAATGTATACCATTGAGGATTATATATCCCATCCATCTGTTTTTTCTCCACTGATTCTTTTTCCAGAATCACTATTATCAAATGCAGGGCCAGAGTCATGTAATTCTTCTGTTGCAGATTGTTCAGTATCATACAACTTCATACGACTTCTATCTACACCTATGATAAATCTTCTATAGTATGTTGGGTCATTGTATCTATTCTTTAACTGTTTAACCATAATTTGGTCTAACTCTTCTAGTTCTTCTGTAGATATCAATGCAACCATCAAATCTGCTGTTGCTGGTAAACCAAATGATTCAGATGTATCTTCAAGTCCTACATCTGTTGATGTAAATCCTTGTCTGTTAGTTTGAGTTGCAGTCATGATTGGTAATTTAAACTCAACTGCAAGTCCTCTTAGTTCTTCTGCAATACTTTTAACCATTGTATAAGAGTTAACACTTGCACCTGCTTTCATTCTTGATGATGCACAAATGTTTAGATAATCAAGATATATGATATCTGGAATAAAGTCTTTCTTAAGGTTAAGTTCTTGTAGTAAATGTCTAAAGTGACCTGTATGTGCAGATGCAGTAGGATACTCTTTAACAATTAGTTTACCTGTTGTTTTATCACGAATAGATTTTACTTTCTTATCGTACATTTCTTTTGGTAAATTGGAGAGTTCTTGAATAGGTAGGTTCATTAAGTTTGCATCAATTCTTTCTGCAATCTTTTCTTCACTCATTTCCATGGATATGTAAAGTACATTCTTACCCATCATAAGGTTATTAGCTGCACAATGACACATGAATAGTGATTTACCAACACCTGTTCCTGCCATAATAACATTCAAGGTTTTATTTGGTAAACCACCCTTCGTAATCTTGTTCATCATTTCAAGGTCAAATGGTAGTTTGTCTTCTACAGTATTATAAGATATAAACCTTTCATCTGAATCTTCAATAAAATCGTGACCAATGTGTTGGTCAAAAGAAACTGATAATGCATCTTTTAGAATTTCTGGAATCTCACCCTTCTCTCTAGATGATGACTTATCAATAATCTGAATACTTTCCATAACTGCATTATAGATTGCTCTATCTTTACACCACTTCTCAGTTTCATCTACGAGAAAGTCATGTGGTGTTTCCTCAGTGTTTTGTTTACATTGATTGATTGTAGTTAATGCATTCTTTATCTCTTCATCGTTATGACCAGACAAATCATTTAACTGAATACTAAGTGCCTCATGAGTAGGACACTCATTATACTTCATGAAGTATTCACCAATCTGTTTGTAAACTAATCGTTCAGACCTATCTGTAAAGTAATCTTCCTCAAGATAAGGGATTACTTTCCTAGTAAATGTGTCTGATACGAATAGGTTTTTTAGAATTATTTCTTCTATTCTATTCTGCAATTACTTCACCTGTTTCTGTATCAACAACTTCTTGAATCTCTTCTTTACCATACTTGAATTCTTTCTTTGCACACTCATTGAGTTGTTCTAAGATATCTTCTGTAAAGTATTTCTCTGGATTGTTGTTAATAGTTTTACCGAACTGAGTAGTTCCATTTGGAAGTTCTATTCTTGTTGAAGTTTGTTTAAAGATACCATACTTAAGTGCAAGGTCTAACAAACCATAATGTTTATCTAATCCTTTATCATAGGTTAAACGAACATCAACCATTTTATTCTCTACTGTAAGTCTTGATTTTTGATTCTTACAATGAATAATGTTTCCAATAACTTCTGTTCCATCTTTTTCTTTCTTCTTAGAAAGGTAGATAATAGAAGAAGCTGCATACTTGAGACCACTTCCACCACCCATTTCTTTTTGTGGAAACATAGAACCAATCACATCATAGGTGTGGTTCGTTACTATCATCGGAATTCCTACCTTACCAAGTTTCAAAGTTAACACTCTAAATGTACCTTTGATAACCTGTGCTTTAGTCATGTCTCTGACATTTTTACCAGACCCAATATCTTCTGTTTCTTTGATTGTAGATAACATACCTAATGAATCTAAAACAAAGAAAAGTTTTTCGTCACCTTTCTTTTGTTTATCAAATCCATCTATGATATTAACTGCTTGTGTTCTAAACTCTTCAATAGTAGTTACTGGGACTAAAAGAATACGACTTGTATCGATTCCTCTGTCTTCTAACATTTCTTGAGTCAATGCAGATTCAGACTCAAAATAAACAACATTACCCTCTGGGTTGTCATCTAAAAACTTTTGCACCATTCCTAATGCAAAAAATGTTTTACCTGTTGCACTTTCACCTGCCAATGCAGTTATCTTATTAGATGGGATACCACGATAGATATCACCACTCACTAGTGCATTTAAAATATAAGAACCAGTATCAATATAACCATCGACATCACCTGCCACGATTCCATCGGATACTACTCCTGCTAACTCATTACCACTTGCTTTTGCAAGGTCTTTCAATAAATCCATAATATATTCCTCAACTTGTTATACTATTATACTACCATTCTCTATTCTGTCAACTGAAAAATTCTTCTAGAGACGACTGGGGTTCAGTCGACCAACCTATTTTTTCAAGAATCAATTTAAGAGGTTCAATGAATGACTTATCAAATTGTAAATCATAATCAATGTAGGGATGTAGTTCGAACTCCCTAGGTAAATTGTTTATAAATCCAATGACATTCTCTTTACTGGGATTTGGTATTTTTAGATATATAAACTTAATATGTTCACCACTTTGAATTGGTTCAAATTGCATATCTAATCCTTTCTGTTTCAATAAATGATTAAACATTAAGGATGCTCTTACATGCATTGGTGTTGACTTCTTGTAAATAGTAACTGCATTTTCATATTCGTAAATACCATTTACCTTTCTAGGAAATGCAATCTCAGATAATTCTAATGTTTTAAACTCTTTCCTTGCATCTGCAACAAAATCATGTACGAGTTTTTCATCACCCTTCATTAATACTTTAATTGCATCTTCTAATTTACTACGAACCCATGCTGGTGTTGAAGACTTTGCAGTTTCAATACCCATCATTTTAAGTTTAGGTTCGTTTAATCGAACACCTTCATTATCATGGACATTCATGATATATCTTTTCTTTGCAGTCCAGATAGCTTTATCTGCAATTACCTCACGACCCATAACCATTTTGTTTTGATATGCATTAGTATAATCTGCAAGTTCTGAATAACAGTTATTAATTACATCTTGCATCTTACCATCTGCAACTTGGTCTAGAAATTCAATAGGGTTTTGTGGATTAACTTTTTGTACAAGTTCATCAAATCTTACATAGATTGAATCAGTATCAATTGCAACCACATAATCTGTATCTGTACCTAAGATGTTATTTAAGTACTTGTTAACTGCATTTTCGACCCATTTAATTGCAAGTTGACCACTACTTGTAACTGCCTCTGCAAGTCCCAACTCAAAATATCTGAACCATTCATTACCGATTGCACCATAAGCTGAGTTCAATGAAATTTTACGAACCATTTGATTGTTATATGCAATTGCAATTTCTCTATTAAGTTCTTGTTTTCTTTTGGGGTCATCTGTTTGTTGAAATTCTTTTTGGAATTCAATCATTTTCTTCTTCCACAAAACTCTTTCATCATATAAGTTTTCTAGAATCTCTGGAAGGAAACCTTGTTTTCTTTTACTGAATCTTGCACCATTTGGTGTAGTTGCAAAGTTACCCTCTATTTGAACTTCTTTATTTAACATCTTTTCTACATTTACAGTATCCATTGTGATACCATTGTAGGTCTCTGGACTGATATTATATTGCATAATCAAATGAGGATACAGACTATTCAAGTCAAACGATACAACCCAATTGTGCATTCCGACCTGTGGTTCTTTGACATATGCACCCATGAATTTTTGTTTCTTAGGTGATGATGACCTAGATGGTGGGACAATAATATTTTGTTGTTTAAGTCTATTGAAGATTAGGATATCCCAGTATCTTACTTGTCTAAATGCATCTAGGTAGTTGCACTTTGCAGAATAGGACATTGCAAGTAGTAGACCCATAAGTCCTAGTTTGTCATCTAGTTCTTCTACCAAAGTCACATCACGAACATTATACTCTAAGAACTTTTGATAATCTTTCTTGTAGAATAGATGCATTGCACCAAACTCTTCATAATTGATTTTACCTTTACCAAGTTCAATCTGTGATATGTTTTCTAGTTTATAACTATCTCTTCTTTTGAATGTAAACTTCTGATAAAGTTGTAAGTAATCTACAACCTCAACACCAGTTAGTGTGTATGCTTGTTGTTTCTTATTAAAGTTTTCCCACTCACGAACAGTTGTTATGTTCCAAGGTGAGAGTTGGTCTGCTATAGTCGTACTAAACAGTTTAGATATCCTATTATAAAGATAAGTGATATCAAACTGGTCAACATTCCATCCAGTGATAATGTCTGGATATATCTTTTTATATTCATCTAGGAAAGTCTTTAGTAGTTGTTTTTCATTTTGACAATGAAAGTATTTGATTGTGGGGTCATTGTGTTCCCATGCTTGTGTACCAAAAACATACTTGGTATCTTTACCAAACATCTTGAAACTGATTGCATTAATTTCTTCTGCAGCTTCTGTTGGTTCTGGAAATCCATTTTCACACTCACACTCAATATCAAGATTCATGATACGAACATGTCTCATCATCCACTGGATATCTTGAGGAAAGTACTCTGCAATATAAGCGTAGGGGTGTCTCTCAATCCCATGTACATCAAAACCTTCTACATCTTTCCACTTCTCACGAAACTGTCGTGCTTGTGCAATAGAGTTGAACTTTTTAGGTTCTAGGTTTTGTCCTTTTACAGAACGAAAGGATGAGTCTTTATTTGTTGGAACATAGAAAGTAGGTTTGTATTGTACTTGTTTTTGAATGTACTCACCATCCTTGAACTCACGAACAAGGATTAGGTTTCTATGTTGATAAACATTTGTATAAAAGTGCATATAACTAGTATACTACTAGATTACTTTTTGGTCAACAAAATGTTTTTGTAGGACTTGAATATTCTCTTCTGCTGTTGCAATTTTTAAAACTTGAGAGTTAATTGCATCTAACACATCTGGATGTTCACCTATACCAACTGGATTGTTCATATAGATTTCAATGTTTGCTTTTGCTTCTGCAATTTCACCTTCATACTTTTTAACAAGTGCATTTACGATTTGTTTTTTCATTATGTAATTATTGATGGTTGTGGTGGAGTAATTACTTGACCAGTGATTGATTCATATTGATTACGAAGTTTGTCTTCTGGTTCTGCTGTAAATACTATATTTTTGTGGTTGACAACGATTGTCTCATCTTTTGCCATTGACCCATAAGGGACTAACTGAATGTTAAATCCTTTGTCGGTTTGACTCATTAGGATACCAAGAGGGTTTTTCAAAGTAACTGTTGATTCACCTTCATCCTTGTAGTCTGTTACGAGTTCTTCACCTGTAACTAATTTCAAATATTTTATATTCATACTTCCTCTAACATTGTCATTAATCGTTCTGCACGATTAGTAACTTGGTTATACCATCTTGAATCCCTTCCCTCTTTTGCAGCTTGTTTCCAATCGTTAGATTCGATTGCAGCTTTAAAGTTTTTGAATTTAGATAGTCTTGTCATACCCATATTAAAAGTCATATTAACTAAAACTCTTTGTACCTCGTCTGGATAAGATTCTAAATCTGGATAAAGTTTTCCACATTCTTCTACATGTTCTGCAAAATCATGATTCCATACTTCATCCACCCTTTCTTCTGATACTGGTGTATCAACTTCTTGACCAAACTCTTGGTCTGATTCTTTAACTAAATGTCCAATACCAAAGGTTGGGTAACCTAAATGGTCTTTGTAGATTGCATAAACGACACCTTCGTCCCTTATGATTTCGTACTTAAGTTGACTTGGATTCTTTATGTTCATCTTTGAGTAACTCCACGGCTTTATCACCTTGTTGTTCGAGCATTTCAATAAGTATATCACCCATGATTTGATTAAATTCAACATCTTCTGATATTGTTTCTTTCATAGAATCTGGACATTTACGAACTGCTCTAGTAAAATTTATTGTTGGTGGTTCATCTTCATTTTCTACTGGTAGAAATTGAACTTCACCATAGGTATATATGACTCCTTCATATTTACCCTCAGTTATTTCTACACCATTCTCACCATCGTTTGCATTGATGACAATTTTATATTTTGGTGTAGACATTACTGTGCCTTGTGAACTTGGTTTACAATTTTAGACTTAACTTCTCTAGTGTTAACTTTAACACCAAGTTCCTTACCTTTCTCAACTAACTGTGCTTTAGTAAGTGCAGTCAATCTTGCTTTTGAAAGTTTAGGAGTAGAAGGAGTTTTCTTAACAGTATTTGTAACCACTGGTGTTACATCAGTTGTTTGTCTATATGAATAGACTCCCAATCCAATGATACCTGCGATAAGAACAAGTGCAACTATTGATAATGTATCCATAATTTATTCCTCGGTTTGTGAATCAGAGTCTACTGACTCATCTTCGTTAATTGGAAAGTTTAACCCAAAGTGACTTTTAATTTCTTCTAAAAATACTTCTGGTTTACTTTTTTCATATGGGTCAGTTTTACAGTTATCCTGTAAATTTGGTTCAATACTTAGTAGTTCGACACTTCCTTCGGACACTAACATTGCATATCTCCAAGACCTTAACCCAAATCCTAGATTCTCCTTTCTAACAAGAAGACCTAGTTGTCTTGCAAGGTCACCATTACCATCTGGTAAAGGTTTCACATTTTTAATACCTAGACTTTCAAACCATGCATTCATGACGAATGTATCGTTTACAGATGTACAGTAAACTTCGTCAACACCAGCTTCTTTGAACTGGTCATACATTTCCTCGAAAGTAGGTAGTTGGAAGGTAGAACATGTTGGTGTGAATGCGCCAGGCAATCCAAACACTACAATGGTTTTATCTTCCATTAAGTTATCTAAATGAACATCATTCCAGTCTCCATCCTGTCTCATTTGAAACACGACATTGTGAAGGTCATTTGCATTTCCTTTATTTAACATAATATATTTTCCTCGTTATATTTTAATAACTATATTTAGTATACCACGAGACTGGAATGTGTCAAGCAATTATTTACTATTAAATCCCCACCCATGTTCTGTTAAGAACTCTTTAGATAGTTTTTTAGTTCCAATAGAAATCTTTTTAGGTTTCTTTTCTTCTGGAATAATTTTAGTAATAGGAATTCCAAGAATACCATCTTGTATAGATGCAGAACCAACTTCTACATCATCTGCAAGAACAAATTTTCTTGACCATTTCCTAGCTGCAATACCAGTATGAATTGCATGTGAATTTGCAACTCTTTCTGGATTTGGATTCTCTTTATCACCAATGACTTTTAGTTCATTTTCTTGAACTGTAATGTCGATGTTGTCTTTACCGAATCCAGCACACGCAATCTCGATAACGAAGTGTTCGTCATCAATTTTTGTGATATTATAAGGTGGGTATGATTGACTGTTGTTTCTTTGAACATCATCTATTCTTCGAAAGAAGTCATCCACACCAATTGAAAATGGACTTGTCAGTTTTAACATTTCCTGTAAGTCCAGCGTAGTTAATTTTACCATTTTTGCCTCCTGTTTTTAGCAAGGTTAAATTGTATTTGGAATCTCCCATTGAGCATTCCTATTAGTATATATAAGGATTAATCTTTAGATTTCAAGTCTTTTTCAACAAATTCTTTAATTTTATCTAATTTATACCATAAACTAGAGTAAATTGTCTCTCTACCATCTGGATAATTCACAATATATCGTTTATATCCAAAAGGTCTATCAGAAAAGATTCTTACATCCCCATAACTTTCTTCTAATAATCTCATAGTTCCTATTATCTCATGTAACTGGGATTTGTCAACTATTTTTTTATACAGTCTCGTTTTGCACGATTTCTGATTGCATTATTGTTTATTACCACCATTCCCATTAACATGTTCATGTTTCTCATAGTTTGTCTTGTAAGGACTTCTCTATTGATATCTGCTTGGAAAGCTGGAGTAAGAACTAAAGTTTTTACTGTAAACATTTTCATAACTGATGGTTCATCACCTATGATAGGATTCAATTCTCTGACACAATTGTATTGAAGTCCACGATATGTGGTATAGATATCTGCAAATTGAAGTGCAACAAAAGTATAAAATTGTGCATCTGTGTATTGTTCAACAAGTGAAAATTGTAACCTTTTCTGATTTTCCCTTAACTTGTATTCTATCAACTTCTGTGAATGTTCTGTCTGGACATAATTGATAAGTTCTTTCCGATAACAACAAGTCAACCCCATCATAATTTCTTGTTTGTCCTTCGAGTCTAGCACCCAAGTTGACTGCATCTCCGATGACTGAATAGTCAAATCTAAGTTCTGAACCCATGTTTCCGACAATACATTCACCTGTGCTAATGCCGATGCCGACATTAATAGGAGGCAGGTTGAGAGGAGATAGTTCTTCATTTAATTCCTTTGTTGCATCTAACACTTCTAGTGCAGACTTTACAGCGAGTTCTGCATGGTCTTTACAATCCAAAGGTGCATTCCAAAAACTCATGATACAGTCGCCCATATACTTATCTATAGTTCCATTATTATTTATTATTATCTTCGTCTGAACATCTAAGAATTTATTAATCAACTCTACTAATCCTTCTGGGTCATCTTTGTTTTTATAAGCTTCACTTATTGGTGTGAACCCACATATGTCCATAAACATGAATGTCATCTCTCGTCTTTCACCACCTAGTTTCAATAGTTCTGGGTTTTCTGCAAGTTTATCTACCATCTCTGGTGATAAGTACTTCTTAAACTGACCTTTGATTTGTTCTTTTAACTTGTAGGTTACAAAGTATTTGTTGAAGGATGCATGTCCAAATACAATCAAACCTGTTAGTGCAGAATACAATGCATCAAATAATATTAAACTTTCTATCCATAACCAATATGATGTTGCAACTGAGAAACCGATTACAGTCATTGACATAATACCAGATAGATATGTTGGAAGTTGATATACCATTAACAATACTATAAGACCTAAACCGATGACCAGAATTATTTCTACAAAATCCAGAAGAAAATTATTCTGGATTCTATCACCAGAAAGTACAGTTTGAAGTAAGTTAGCTTGTACTTCATGAGGATACATGACACCATATGGTGTAGAAACTGGATTATTGAATCCTTCTGCCGTCATCCCCCAGATAAGTATTTTGTTCTGGTATGTTTCATCTAGTTCCGATGCACTCACTCTATTGAATTCATTCCAATATGTAATCATAACATCTGAGGTAGATGTAGTTTCTATGGGTGGTTGTCTACCCATTCGTATCCATTCAATACCAACTTCTGGTGTTACTCTGGTTTGATAGTTTGGTTGGTCGTAAAATGCACGAAGAGTTTCAAGTGCAACCGATGGATATATCTGGTCATTTGCAGATACGATAAGTGGTGCAGACCGAACAGTTCCATCGAAGTTTGGTGTATCTGGTAAAGGTGGTGTCGATACTGTTACTCCTACACCATAAGTGTTATCTTGTAGTAGTTTAATAGGTGCAGACATCCCAGAAAAGTCCCAGATAACATCTCCAATATTTCCACCACCGAATACCGATGTTCTTACATAAGGTGCAGAACCAGTATCCTTTTGACTTGTTGGAGCTGCAGATAAGATACTTAATCTGTTTACTAGACCTTCTGCAAATCTACTATCACCACCGAATCTGTCTGGTTGATTAAATACTTGTGTAAAGACATGTGTATTAGTGTGGTGGTTATCTAACATAATATCTGCATAGATATTACGAGGCCATGGATACTGACCATACTTGTCTAATGATTTCTCATCAATATCTACAAGTACAATGTTATCTACAAGTTGTGATTCTTTTTGTTGATGTAAAACATCAAAGTAAGACCATTTAATATTATCTACAAGATATGGTGACCATATCTTTAAACCAACTAACACCCCAAGTGTAAGTAAAACAACCTTCCAGTTATACATCCAATTCTTTCTCCAGTTCTATTATATAGTCTTTCATATCAACCATCCAGTTTTTAAGTCGGAGATATTGTCTTTCATGAAATTCTTTATATTGTCTATCGGTTGATAGATGCATCATTTGAGAATGAAAGTCCATAGTTCTTAGAACAAGTGCAATTGCATCTTGATACGGCTGTCTTACGAGAGTCTCAAAACTTCTCTTTGAATCTGTGGTTGCCACTCAAACCTAATTCCCTTGGGTGACATTTACAGTACAACCACCAGTAGTATAACAGTTTTGAGTTATACTATAAGTTTGATTAGTACCACCTTGTTGTATTAAGTTTAGTGTTGTTGGTTGATTACCTT
>NYUU01000142.1 GCA_002684175.1 Synechococcus sp. CPC35 | reverse complement strand
TGCGCCGGCTGCATCACTCACCCGTCCCTCCCAGCTGCCGCCGTCGTCATGGGTTTCATAAACAGCGCCCACATTTGTGGCGAGCTCGGCGGAATGACTACCAATTGCAGTGATCAGATAGGGCTCTCCCGGCAATTTCGTATCGAGGAAAAGACGGGTCCAGTTCTGCCCCGCGTCACTGCTGTGCATCAACAAACCTGGTTCGCCGGCGATCCAGCCTTCATCTCCTTCGAAATCAATGCTGATCAGTCGGAAGTTCTCTTCTTCCGGAAGATCAAGACTGCGCTCATTCCAGCTTGCTCCGCCATCATTCGTTTCCTGGATCATGCGGTTGCTTCCCACCAGGAAACCGTGGCTTGAATCTGTGAAAGCCACATCCAGAGGATTGGACTGGGTGTCCAGGGTGATGGAGCTCCAGGGACTGACGCTGGCAATGGGAAGGCGCGTCGACACACAACCGCTGAGACTGACGCCGATTGCAAGCACCAGAAGCAGATTTGCTGCAGCTCTGAGGTTGTTGAAGAGAGAACGAAACATGAGAAGCCGATCAGCGCAGGGAGTAGAGGGAAAGAAAAAAGGCGAAAGCCAAAGCCAGGCTGCCGAAGATCAGCACATTCTTCTGCCCCGGGGTCATGCGGTTCACACCCAGGCCGTAATTGAGGTTCTCCTCAAAACCACTGGCCTTGCTGCGTGGGCCGATGTCAATGAAAGCGGCCGACTTGCTTCGACAGACAGGACAGCGAAAGCGGATCGGATCAACCTCTGAAAAAGCCGTACCGATTTCGATGCCGACCTTTTTGACGCCCTCTTCCGGGTCATAGACAAATCCGCAACTGCGACACTCGAAACGGTGGGTGCGTGGATCGCTTTCAGGAGCGGTTGCCGCTTCTGTTTCCACAGAATCACTGATCAGGGCAGGATTCTGATCGATATCACTGGATTGATCCGGTTCAACGGACTGTTGCTCGTCGCTCACCGCTGTACTGCTGAGTGATTGGACTCTATCGACGACAACTCGCTTCGGCGAATGCCAGACTGAACCGACCTTCGGGGTTGTCCATGTTTGCGCTACCCGGTTACGACGCATTCCTGGGCTTTTTGCTGATAGCTGCTGCTGTCCCAGTACTGGCTCTGGTCACCAATAAACTGCTGGCGCCGAGGAGCAGAGCCGGCGAGCGTCAGCTCACCTACGAATCAGGAATGGAGCCCATCGGAGGCGCCTGGATTCAGTTTAATATCCGCTATTACATGTTTGCACTGGTCTTCGTCATCTTTGATGTCGAAACGGTTTTTCTTTATCCCTGGGCGGTTGCTTTCAACCGTCTGGGCCTACTGGCCTTTATCGAGGCGCTGATCTTTATCGCGATCCTCCTTGTTGCCTTGGCCTATGCCTGGCGCAAAGGAGCGCTCGAATGGAGCTGAACCATGCCTGAAATCACCACCCCATCCATCACCAGTCCTTCGATTGCAGCCGTTCGGGATCTGCGCGAGGCAAGTTGCGGACCTGTCGGAGCCCCAGCAGGTCCCACAGTCACCAGTGATCTCAGTGAGAACATCATTCTCACCAGCCTGGATGACCTTCATAACTGGGCAAGGCTCAGCAGTTTGTGGCCTTTGTTGTACGGGACCGCCTGCTGCTTCATTGAATTCGCTGCCCTGCTTGGTTCCCGTTTTGATTTCGATCGTTTCGGACTGGTGCCGCGTAGTTCGCCGCGTCAGGCGGATCTGTTGATTGTTGCCGGCACAGTGACCATGAAGATGGCCCCAGCTCTGGTTCGACTCTATGAACAGATGCCTGAGCCTAAATACGTGATCGCAATGGGCGCATGCACGATTACGGGAGGGATGTTCAGTGCCGACTCAACAACAGCGGTCCGTGGAGTGGACAAACTGATTCCTGTCGATCTCTACCTTCCGGGCTGTCCGCCACGGCCAGAAGCGATTTTCGATGCCGTCATCAAGCTTCGGAAAAAAGTTGGAGACGAATCCGTGCTGGAGCGGGGTATACAGCAACAAACCCACCGGTACTTCACTGTCAGCCATCGGATGAAGCGGGTTGAGCCTCAGGTCACAGGCTCCTATCTGCGGGCTGAAACCCAGAAGGCAGCACTTGCTGCGGCTCCAGCAGGTCAGACCCTGGCAACTGATGCAGCTGTCCTGATCCCAGCAGCAGAGCCTGACCCCTTCGATTCATGAGCGAAACTCCGGATAAGAACGTGAAGGTTGAAGTTGCTGACGAAAGCAGCTCAGCCGTAGTTGCTCCCGAAGCAGGGCCTGTCAGCAAATGGTTGAAGGAGCAGGGTTTTGAACATGATTCGCTCGATCCTGATCACGTTGGAGTCGAGCAGATCGGTGTTGAATCACTCGCCCTGCCGATGGTCATCGCAGCGCTGAAAAGTGACGGCTTCGATTACCTCCAGTGTCAGGGCGGTTATGACGAAGGGCCAGGAGAACGATTGGTCTGCTTCTACCATCTTCTTGCTATGGAGGATCAGCTGCAGGCATTGGAGACGGGTGATGCCTCCACCTTGCGAGAAGTCCGCGTGAAGGTGTTTCTGAGCCGTGAAGGCACTCCTTCGATTCCATCGATCTACGGCTTGTTCCGAGGAGCCGACTGGCAGGAGAGAGAAACGTACGACATGTATGGGATCCAGTTTGAGGGGCACCCACATCCGAAGCGTTTGCTGATGCCGGAAGACTGGAAAGGCTGGCCGCTTCGCAAGGATTATGTGCAGCCTGATTTCTTCGAAATGCAGGATGCC
Organism: Synechococcus sp. CPC35; assembly: GCA_002684175.1. Classification (GTDB taxonomy): domain Bacteria; phylum Cyanobacteriota; class Cyanobacteriia; order PCC-6307; family Cyanobiaceae; genus Parasynechococcus. The sequence continues at coordinate 5,122 of NYUU01000142.1, read as the reverse complement.
TTTTAACTTGATGATTGATAATGCATCAGAACTAATTGCCATAATTTGACTATCATTCTATATAAACTATGAACTTTAGCCCTGAGACTTTAATTGATTTCGAGAGATTAGTTAAGTCACATGGTTACGATTTTTTAGATTTTGGCTGCAGCAAAGGAGCAAGCCTCGAATGGGCTTGCAAGGTTCTTGGCGGATTTAAGGGATTGGGAATAGACATTGACTCCCGAAAGGTCGAGCTAACTGTCAGCAAAGGCTTTGATGCTTGTGAGTTTGACATTCTTCAGATTACCAACATCAAGCAGGTTGACTTTGTGGTCTTGTCTCACATTCTGGAGAATATACCTGATCAATCTATTGCGATGAGAATTGCGCCAAAAGCCTTACAAATCCCTAAGAAGCTTGCGCTTACAGGAAGCCCTTTTTGACCGTGACTATTATTCATTCAAGCACAGCTTGAAAATATTTTGTTTTGAATAGAAGTGTCTTCCAAATTCACGGACATCTTTTGACTTTTCAAATTGATGCGCGATCCCAAGTCAACGGAGACGATTGATCACTTCGTTATATGTGAAAAAAGAAAGCTGTCAGCTGGGCCGAGCCTGCCATCCATTCCTTGAGCTCTTCCAAGAACAGTCATTTTTCGATGAGAAAATTGAACCGCCCATAGATGATTCTGCGCTCTTCGAAGACCCCGCTCTTTCAAAAAATAGTCATTTAACACAATGCCTGGCGAGTTTGATGGACTGAACGCGTTGACATCAGAATCTGGCTTAACTCAAGTGATTTTTGATTTGGAACAATATGATCACGAATAATTGACAAAATAACATGTACCGCGACTGCATACAATGATATCTTTTCGCCTACCAACTGAACCTCTTAACGCTCGCAAATCACCACAATTGATTCATAAAATTCGTTTTAGTTGCCGGCCAAAAACTTTACTGATCCCGACCTGATTATGATTCTTTCCTGTGGCTGCGATAGAAGCGCATGACCGCAAGGGCAAGACTTCGGGGGTCATGTCTCAAAATGGCTGTAGGTCTTGCTCCCTGTAAGGGTGCCTGGGTGACGTCATATCCATCCTGACGTAAACCTGCAGCGTCACATTGCACCGGCTCGGCGCCGCGTTTCTTGTAGTGGCGTAGAAGCTCAGATGTCGGCAGGTCATCCTGAGCCAGCACGGCACTGAACAGGCGCTGATCGATTCCCAGGTTTGCAAGCTGCGCTTCGATGGCCCGGATATGGCCGCGCACATTGAGTCCGTCGGTTTCACCTGGCTGAGTCATCAAATTGCAGATGTAGAGCCGTGGTGCCTTGCAGCGCCTGATTGCGCTCACCAGTTCAGGAACCAGCAGGTTCGGAAGGAGTGAGGTGTAGAGACTTCCAGGCCCAAGAATGATCAGATCGGCATTGGCAATCGCCTCCAGAGCCTTGGGCAGAGCTGGAGGATGTTCCGGCAGGCAGCCCAGACGCACGATCGGGCTGGGGGCATGGCCGATGTTGCTCTCCCCCTCGATCCGCTGGCCGTTTTCAAGTTCCGCCCACAGCCGCACATCAACGTTGGTTGCGGGAACCACCTGTCCCTGCACAGCCAGCACACGACTGGAGGCAGTGATCGCTGTCTCGAGATTGCCTGTGATCGCAGAAAGAGCTGAGAGGAACAGATTTCCGAAGCTGTGGCCCTCCAGGCCGCTGCCGGCGGAGAAGCGGTACTGGAACAGCCTGGTGAGCAGGGGTTCCTCCGTGGACAGGGCAGCCAGACAGTTACGAATGTCACCGGGAGGGAGAACTCCCAGTTCCCGGCGCAGAACGCCGCTGCTGCCACCGTCATCAGCAACGGTGACGATGGCTGTGATGTGACTGCTGTACCGCTTGAGACCGCTCAACAGGGTGGAAAGTCCTGTCCCTCCTCCAATGGCAACGATGTTCGGGCCGCGGTTGAGCCTGCTCTTGGCCCGAAGCGCATCCACAAGCGCCATGTCCCTATCAGGTGCGAGTGCCTGCTGGATCGATCCAAAACTGCGGCTCTGGCCCCAGAGCACCAGCCCCACCCCGATGATCGCAACCAGTGGACCGGTGATTTCCCGCGGAAGCACGTTGGTGATCGTGCCCAGAAACCAGCTGAGGGTTTCCAGAATCCAGTAGATCGGTTTGAGATCTGCCCATACCGCTGCACCCAGCAGGGCCATCAGCAGTCCAAGACCGGAGGTGAGCAACCAGCGTTTCACCACCAGTCCCGGTTGCAGCCAGAGCACAGCACGCTTGGAGCGTTCCATCAGATCCCGCCGCCGGTGAGCTCGTATGGCTCTGGCCTGACGTCTGCTGTGCTGGGTCTGTGGCGCCAAGGGCCTGCTTGGTCCGTAATCGATTGAACTGTACGGAGCCTGTCCAACCACGGCAGGATGGCGTCGTGTTCATTGCGCCGCAATGTCCGAGCCTCAGTCCGTGGTGGAAATGAGGGAACTCACCATGCAGTGGGGGGCGCGACCGGTGCTGAACCGGGTGAACCTCACCATGCAGCCGGGGGAGCGTCTCGCTGTAGTGGGTCCTTCCGGTGCCGGTAAATCAACGGTTTTACGCCTGCTGGCTGGCCTGCAGCTGCCGACCAGTGGTGAACTGCATCTGTTCGGGCAGCAGCAGGATTATCTGCGTCTCGATCAGACGGATCCCCCGGATGTGCGGTTGGTGTTTCAGAACCCCGCTTTGCTGGGGTCACTGACGGTGGAAGAGAATGTGGGCTTCCTGCTGCGGGAGAAGGCCAGACTGAGCCAGGCGGAGATCCGGGAGCGAGTTGAGTCCTGCCTTGAGGCAGTGGGCATGTATGACGTGGCCCATCTTTACCCCGGTGAGTTGAGCGGCGGCATGCAGAAGCGGGTGAGTTTCGCCCGAGCATTGATCGATGATCCACAACGGGAGGATCAGGCGATGCCCTTGCTTCTTTACGACGAACCGACGGCGGGGCTGGACCCTGTGGCCTGCACCAGGATCGAGGATCTGATCGTGAAGACCACCACAGTGGCTCGAGGCTGCTCCGTAGTGGTCAGCCACGTGCGCAGCACCATCGAGCGCTCAGCCGAGCGTGTGGTGATGGTTTACGACGGTCACTTCCAGTGGATGGGTTCTGTGGATGAATTTCGCAGCACGGACAACCCCTATGTCGAACAGTTCAGGACCGGTAGCCTGCGCGGACCGATGCAACCGGCGGAGCACTGACCACCATGCGACGCAGCGTCCGAGATGCCATTGTCGGCTTCACCGTCATCGGCGGCATCGTTGGCTTCGCGGCAACCGCGATGTGGATGAGGGGCATCCGCATCGGATCCAGCGAATGGACCGTAACCGCCCGTTTCAAGGATGCGGCAGGGCTCGCAGAACGTTCAGCGGTGACCTACCGCGGCATCCTTGTTGGCTCGGTCCGCTCGATCAAGGTGACCTCGGATGCGGTGGTGGCTGAGCTGGAGATCCAGAAGAGCGATCTGCGATTACCAATGCCCGTTTCGGCAAATGTGGCCTCCGGCTCTCTGCTTGGGGGTGATGCTCAGGTTGCGCTGATCAGCAAGGGGAAAGGGCTGCCTGAAAATGCCCCGCTGCCCCGCTCAGCTGGATGCAAGACCTCCCAGCAACTCTGCAATGGAGCCACGATCAAAGGCTCTGAATCGGCGAGCCTCACTTCAGTCACTGAAAACCTTCAGCAGCTGCTTGAGGAGGCAAGGTCAAACAAGTTGATTCCCAATCTGGCCGAATCCACCAAGCAGTTTGAAATCACATCCAAGGATGCCTCGGTGTTTCTCAAAACAGCCGAAGCAACCGCTCAGGAGATTGAGACTCTTGTGGAGGCACTCCAGCTGGAGGTGGCGAGAGCCGAACCGATGATCGCCAATCTCAATGCGGCCACAGCCAATGCTGTTGAGGCATCTGTTCATGTGAACAACATCGTGGCAGCGCTGGACAACCCCAAGACACTGAGTGAGTTGCAGGAGACCGCCTCCAATGCGGCGGATCTCACCGCGAAGATCGATGCCGTGGGCGGTGATGTCGCCAAGCTGACCTCGGATCCTGAGTTCATGAAAGGGTTCCGCAACCTCACCATTGGCCTGGGCGAGCTTTTCACTGAGATCTACCCGGCCGAAACGTCGAAGTAAACGGTTCGATCCAGCCCTTTGTGGTTCAGATGTCACCACTGCAGATGACTTTGCGTTCGGGATCGATCACAAGCTCCTCCTGCTTGAGCTCTTGTAACCGCCTTCGCTCTCTGCAACTGATCGAACAAGGAGAGCCCCGTTTATCACTGCACCTGCGCTCAGAACCTGTAACGCCCTCCCTTGGCTGGATCCGTCCAGTCACAGGCCTGTCCTTTTGTGTGGCGCTCGTATTGATTCCAGGCATGAGGCTCAACCACGTCTGGACTGACCTCAACGATCTTGACCTGGCCGGAACGTGAGATCTTCCCGATGCGGACCGTCTGGGCAAGATGGTGATTGGGCATCACCTTCACCTTGCCCTGAGGTGCTGCGAAGCTGACACCGACGAGAGCCTTGCGGACAGCCACAGGCTCAAAGCTGTTGGCCTTTTCCGCAGCAGCTTTCCAGAGATAAACCATGTTGTAGGCCGATTCCTGAGGGTCCGTCACAACCCGTTCATCGCCATATCTCGCTTTAAACGCCTTGATAAAGCGTCTTGATTCAGCGGTTGGAACTGACATCAAATAATTCGATGCAACATAGTGACCTTGAAGTAATTCAGCGCCAATCTGATCAATTTCATCTTCCAGAATTGTGTAACTCATCACGTGATAACCATTCTCTGGTGTAACGCCCATATCCCGGAGACGATTAAAAAAAACTATGTTTTGATCACCGTTGAGGTGATTAATAATCGCCCCACCATCAGGCATGGCCTTCTTAATTAAGCTCACCAGAGGGCTTATGTTCCAGACTTCACCCAGGGGCAGATAACTTTCACCTGCTACTGAACCACCTAAAACCTGCAACTGCTGCTTGGTGATTGCATGTGAGGTTCGCGGAAAAACGTAATCTGAGCCAACGAGAAAGAATGGCTTACCGGCAGCCGGAGAGCGACGCAGCATGAATCGTGTCGCTGGTTCTGACTGCTGATTGGG
>NYUU01000141.1 GCA_002684175.1 Synechococcus sp. CPC35 | reverse complement strand
TGATGGCGCCGGAAACAGCAGTGATCAGTTTCATTGGTTTGATCTGAGTGGTGAGGTTCATTGCCTCGTGAACACACCATCTCTGGAATCAACTCTGATCACATCACCTAAAGGAGCAGTTCCGGTTGGTCATCTCTCCCCCGTTTGGTGTCACGCTGAGTGTTGATCACGCCCCCGAAAGCCTCAGCTTCTGTAGGCCATCAGCTGTTGGAGCTCCTGCTCGACTTTCATGTCGGTTGGATCGGTGAAGGTGTTGCCCTCGTCGAGTCGGAACGTTTCGGCATTTGCCGGTGGAGGTGCTGCAGCGCTTTTGGTTTGTCGTGGATTGATGGGGAGAGACATTGGTTCAGGGGAATCACTGATGTCTTTTCATCGTTGATGGAACCGGTGCTGCAGTCTTCCCCCGCAGGAGGGAAGATCCGGTGAGGGTTGGCTGAGATCAGCGGTGGGTATCGATCGATCGGTTGCCTTGTCTCTGATGCGGGGACACGGGAGAGAGCGACCTGATTAGGTTTGGACGCCGAGAGGTTGCAATGCCTGTTCCCTTCGGTGAACCCGAGCCGTCGGACGCCCTGCTCAGCAAATCCGTTTCCTCGACCCGTCTGCGGGCATGGCTGACCACGCGGCTACGACAGCTGGCTTCAGCACAGCGCATTCAGGACGCACGGGCTCTGCGCAACGAATTCTCGATCGAGTGATCAAGGCATCGCTTAAGGCAGAGCCAGGGCTTTGCCTTCCCTGCGCGGATCGGCTGCGCCATGCCAGCGTCCATTGATCCACTGCAGCAGGCCGGTGCCGCTGCCGAGGCGCTGGAATCGCACCGGTTGATCCGATGTCTGCAGCTTCGCCGCTGAGAGTGTCCAGGGGAGAGGTGGTTCCTTTTCCAGCACCAGCGTCGCTTGCCGCATTGAGACATGGGGCAGACCCACGGCCCGTGCCGGTGGCTCCTGCCAGGCCAGCGAAGCGAGCAGCACCCGGCTGAGGACATGGGGGATGCTGCGTCCTCCGGGGCTGCCGACCGACAGAACAGGAGCATCGTTTCGGAACACGATCACGGGTGCCATCGATGACACGGGCCTGCGACCGGCCCGGCGACGGTTCGCCACCGGTTTCCCCTGAATTGTGGGCCTGAAGGCGAAGTCGGTGAGCTGGTTGTTCATCACCATGCCGGCCACCAGGTGCCGACTCCCGAAGACGGTCTCCACCGAGGCGGTGTAGCTGGCGAGGTTGCCGTCGGAGTCGACGATCGCGATGTGGGTTGTGCCCTGCTCCCGGCCCTTCCCCGGACGGCCATAGGGATAGTGATCGATTCCAGCCGGCAGTCCCGGTGCCGGGCGGGCGCCGGTTGACGTCCCCATCGCTGTGGAGCGGGTTTGTATGTATGTCGGATCCAGCAGAGCCCTGACGGGGATGGTGCCGTCGATCGGGTCGTGCACCCAGTAGAGGCGGTCGGCATCCGCCCAGGCCTGGGCCCTTGCCAGCTGCCGCCAGGTCTGCGGATCAGTGGCACTGGAGATCGACAGATCGGTGGATTGCTCCAGCAGCGCCAGGGTCTGCAGCACGGCCAGCCCGCCGCTGCTCGGCGGCGGAACTGTGCAGATCCGATGCTGCAGCTGCTCGCTGCAGAGAGGTTGGCGGCGTTCGACGGCGTAGGAGCTGAGGTCTGATTGGCTCCAGCCCCTGAATCCAGGTTCGCTGGCCTGCAGTGCACCCATCTGCTGAAGGATCCGCCTGGCCAGTACTCCCCGATAGAAGACGGGGCCGCCGTCCCGGGCCAGCGTCTCCAGCGTGTGTGCCAGGGCGGGGTTGCCAAAGAGCTGATCGGCTGGGGGTGGTTGACCGCCAGGTAAATAAAGCGATTCAAACGCTGGGCTGTGACTGACGCCGATGCGTTGGGCCAGGCTGATGGAGCGCAGCAGCCGCGGGCTCGGCCGGAAGCCATCCCTGGCCAGCCGGATCGCCGGTTGCAGGGTGCTGGCCCAGGGCAGTCGCCCGTATTGCTGATGAGCGTCCCAGAGCAGCGCCACCGTTCCGGGGATGCCGATCGCGTCGAGCCGTGCGGTGGCTTCTCGCCAGGGCAGGGGGTCTCCGGATGGGCTCAGCAGGTCGTCCGGCCGGCTGCTCTGAGGTGCGACTTCGCGCCCATCCAGCACCTCCAGGGATTGTTGCTGCGCATCCCAGAACAGAAGGAAACCGCCGCCGGCCAGCCCGGAGCTCTGTGGTTCAACGACTGCCAGCACAGCTTGCGCCGTGACCAGGGCATCGGCTGCAGAGCCGCCGTCTCTGAGAACGGACAGAGCTGCGGAACTGGCCAGGGGATTGGCGGTGACGACAACGGCAGAACCGGCGGCCGTGGAGATTCGTCTGCGGCCAGGGTCAGAGGATTCAGGATCGTCGCGACTGACCGGTACGGCAGCGACTCCAGCTGCCCAGCTGCAGCAACCGAGGATCAACAGCAGGGTGCGGAGCATCGCCATCAACAGGATGACAACGCCTCGGGCATCCCCTGCAGCTTTGCAAATGGATCCCAGTCGGCATCGCGATGCCAGTCGTATTCCGCCCATTGCGCCTGCCTCTGCCAGTTCACCCGGGAGCTCTGGGATGCCACCCACTCAAAGGCCAGTTTGTTGATGGTTGCGCTCATGCCATCCAGCAGACCGGCCCTGGCCAGCAGCGTTTGATTGTCGATCACCGAGCGAGGCTCCTTGCGGCTGGTGACGGAATCAGCTTGTTCCGCCACCAGGCAGATGTCGAAATGGTCGGCCGCAATTCCGTCCTTCTCCAGTGGACCGAAGACATCCAGCAACTCGAATCCATCGAAGAGAGCAACGCCGATGGAGCACCTGTCAGACATTTTTGCCCCATTTGTGGGGCCAGATTAGTGATGTGAATGCGCTCCGATCAGCGAAGGAGAGACGTTGGCACCCAGATCGCTGCGCCGGAATCGCCCAGTCCGCTGCTGCGTCCTTCCAGATGTTGGATTCCCATCCAGGCGCAGACCAGCGCGTCGAGCATGTCTTCGATGGGTTTGAGCGAGGCCAGGGTCTTCACTTCGCTTACCTCGGGGATGATCGTTGGAATGGCTGTGATGTGCTGCTCAAGCCCGGCTCTGATCGCCTGGAATTCCTGCAGCAGTCTGGTGATTCGCTCTGCAGGACTGAGTTGTTCGCTCTTCCAGTACTGCAGGGATCGGCTCACCTTGTAGGGAACGCGGTAATCCCGTCCGAGCAGGGCCAGCAGGGCGACATGGGGGTAAACCTCGATCAGGGCCGGGAGCTCCCGGTTGCAACTGGTTGTGTGCAGGCTGCAGCCGAGGCTGGCCAGGTTGCCGCGAAGCCTGTCGGCGATGGCACCGGGGCGTTCGGCGGATGGGCTGTGTACAGCGCAGCCGCGTGTGCCGAAGCGGCTGGACACGATGTTGTCCGCAGCGCGCCTGCCCGTGATCGGAGTCGTGGCCAGGGGCATGTCGACCGATACGCAGCTCATGGGCTGGCCGGTGAGCTGTTGTGACGCCCGCAGCAGGGCTCCCGGATCCGGCTCACTGCCCCTGGCTTTTGTGGCTGGATCCTGGGGCTGCCCGGAGGCAAAGGCGAGAAAACTGTCGTAGCTGGGTGCCAGGGCCTTGCATTGCCAGTGGCTTCCCTTTCGCTGAACCAGAGCCACACCGCTGGGCTGATGGGTTGTCCAGGCGGCATCGATGCCGAGAACGACGTCTGCTGTCGCCTGGTTCAAAGCCTGGGAGCCTGATGAGGTCGTGGAACTGCTCATTCCAGCTTGTGCTCGTGGAGAGTTGTGACGGCCGCAATGTCGGCGTCTGTGTTGATCGTCAAGGGGTGGACGACAACAGACAGCCGGTTGAACAGGGCAGGTGCAGGCAGCTGCAGCTGTGTGGCTATCGCCTGCTTCGCGCTGAGTGTTTCCGAGCTGTAGAGCAGGCTGAGATGTGGCTTGAGCTGGTAGTCGAGCCTGTTGGGAGATTGCCTGCGTAGTTGCATGAACCAGTGGATCAGCTCGTCGCCGGCAGCGAAGTGCAGGATCAGGCTCTTGGTGAACAGCGATCCCGCCTCGATCGCGGTGGGGCTGAGCTCCACAGGCTTGCAGCCTTCGGCAACCTGGCTGAGTCGATCGACGGCATTGGCTGCGTTCTCGAGATGATCGCTGTAGAGGGTGATGTGCGGCGGCAGGGTGCAGCCCTGCAGGCCGCGGCAGGCCTGCTTCGACAACGCTTCAAAGTCGTCATGGGCCTGGAGGCAGGGCATCAGCCAGTACGACACCGCCTGTTGAGACGTCATGGCATCCAGTCCGGCTGTGCACCCATGATCGCTGCGTTCCTGCGGTGCAGCCTGCCAACACATCCGCATTCGGGCTGACGCCGAACTTTTCACTGATCACAATGGTTTCAGCTCTGAGCTGGCCCATGCGTCGACGTTCCCTCCTGACGCTGGCCCTGTCGGCCGGCTCAGCGTTCGGAGCGTCCCTGGTCGGTGGTCAGGCCGGATTCGCGTCTGAGTTGCGCGGTGATTCGCCGCGAACGGGCCCCTTCCGCCTCGAGCTGGTTCAGAGGCAGCGCATCAGTGATGGAGGCCTCGGCCTGAGTGAGCCCTCGGGCCTAACCCTCAACGCTGATGGCACGGCGCTCTATAGCGTCAGCGACGAGACCAGGGCCATTTTCCGCATGGATCTCAACGGCCTGGTGTCGGCCAGCGAGTCGTTCCCCGTGAGTGCGACAGGCCTGGAAGGAATCGCCCTCAGCGGCGACGGCAGGCGATTGCTGGTGGTGCAGGAGGAGACCAATGCGGTGATCAGCATTGATCTCGCCAGTCGCCGGGAGCTGAAGCAGAGCCCCCTGGCGGCGATGACCAATTACGCCGGCATCGCGAAGCACTTCCCAGCCCGGCCGGACAACAAGGGTCTGGAGGGGATCACGATCAACAGCCGCGATCAGCACGTGTTCGTGGTCAAGGAAGGACGACCCGGGCTGCTGATCGAACTCGATCCCGACTGCAGCACGATCCTCTCGTCGCGGTTGCTGACGGCGGCGAACGGCTTCTCCCACCCGAAGATCGGGCCACGAAAACTGGATTTCTCCGGGCTGAGCTACGACAGCCAGCGCGACACGATCTGGGTTTCCAGCGACAAGGGGCAGTGCCTGTTTCACTACGACTGGAAACGCGATCAGGTGCTGCAGCGCCTTGATCTGGTGCTGAACGACGGTGGTAAATCCAGGCGCGTGCGCAAAGCCGAAGGCGTCGCCGTGGATCCGGACCGTGGCAGGGTCTATGTGGTGTGTGATCGTGACGCCGAGCTCTACGTGTTCAAGCTCCATGGCTGACGCCAACTCCAGACGAGTGCTGCTCACCGGAGGCAGCTCCGGCGTTGGTTTCGAGGCTGCCAAAGTTCTCAGCGCCCGGGGGCATGCGCTCACGATCCTCTGCCGCAATCAGGCCACGGCTGATCAGACCCTCAGCCAGCTCTCCGGTTCGGTTCAGGCTCTGATCTGTGATCTGGCGGATCTCGCTGCCGTCGCGGAGGTCTGCAGCCAGCTGCTGGCCAGCGGCGCAGCGTTGGATGCGCTGGTGCTCAATGCCGGCCTGCAATACGCCGGTGCCTCCGAGGCGCAGTTCTCGGCGCAGGGCATCGAACTCACCTTTGCCGTGAACCAGCTGGCCCACCAGCTGATGGCGATGCGGTTGCTGCCGCTTCTGCAGAAGTCCGGCAGTCCGCGGGTGGTGATCACCGCTTCGGAGGTGCATAACCCCGGAAGCGGTGCCGGCAAGGTGGGCAAGCCTGCAGATCTGGGTGAGCTGGAGGGTCTGCGCGCAGGGGCCGGCTTCGCGATGGTGAACGGCAGTGATCGCTTCGATGGCAACAAGGCCTACAAAGACAGCAAGCTCTGCAACGTGCTGATGGCGCGGGAGCTCGACCGGCAGCTGGCTGCCGCGATGCCCGTGATCGCCTGGAGCCCCGGTCTGGTGATCACCCGCAACAGCGGTGGCTTCTTCCGTTTCAACAAGCGCAGCAATCCCCTGGGCATGGGGGTGTTTGCCTTTGTGGCCCGCGATCTGCTGCGGATCACCGAATCGCCCGAAAACGCCGGCCGCTTGCTGGCGCAGCT
>NYUU01000140.1 GCA_002684175.1 Synechococcus sp. CPC35 | reverse complement strand
GCCACCCTGATGGTCAACCTCGTAATCATCAATTTTGAAAGAGAATGATTTTTTGGTGACGGCGACGCTCATCGGCCTTTGATTCTTTCTGCATTGGTAGCAATTTTATGGTGCTTTGTCTGCCATGGCATCTCAAAGTGTTCTGCGTTCCTCTAACGAATGCTCGCTTCGGCCGCCGGAGTTCGCATGGACCCCCACTCCCCCACCCACCTTTTTTTTCTTCCCCGCTTGGGCAAGGAACCTCCCACGCTCTTTTTCGTGCAGGATCTGGAAATTGATATAAATTAGGTGTAATGAACAATTCTTTGCATGTCTGCAGATCAGTTAAGAGATTTTCTCATTGAAATTCGGTCCAACAAAAGTCTTTTCGATAAGGTCTCTGCGGTAGCAACTGCCAATGAAATAGCTTTGATTGCTGGTGAGTTTGGCTACGAGTTTACAGGGGAAGAATTAAAGTCAATTTCCAGTCAAAATATTGCTGGAGTGAGGGTGAAGAAACAGGATACGACGCCTTCCTACAATTTTGGAGAGGGTGGTAATTAAGTTGAAGTCATGATTGGCTTGTTCTTAGATATTTCTTTCGGTTTTTTGAGAATTAAAAGGAAGCTTTCCTAAAAAATTTGTTGAAAAAGCCAAGCAATTGACATTTTGAATGCTGTTTGAAAAGCAAGTCACGAGTGGAACGGAAGTTTGTTGATGATTTTCATGTTTGGAATCCCCGGGGTTGGGACGTTTCAGCTTTTAAAAATGATGTTGAAATGGTTGTTCTGAATTTAAACAAATGTAGAGCGAGATGAAGTCTCCGGGCTGTAGAGACGCCAAGCAAACTTTGTTCGCTAAGAAAGCCAGTTTGAGTCCACTGAAAAGGTGATTACCCCATGGTCCTCTCCCTCAGCCCCTTCCGTTATTGCGACGCAAGCCAACTGACCTTCCTGAAAACATTGCTTTGACTTCAGTGCAAATTTCGCTGCGTCGGTGTGGGACCAAACCGCCATTCCATGGGTATGCCTTTCATCTGTGTAGCGCTCCCATAGATCGGCAAAATGCTCTGCGCTATTTCCACTCATGAATTCCTTCAAGGCAACGTCCTCTCCGATTTCCCGATATCGCACCAGAAATTTACGCATCAGCGGATCGTCAATGACATCGCTTGTTGTGATTGTGCCCGTGAGCCCTCTGACGCAGGTCTTCACGACCCTTCGAGGAATATTTCTGGCATCAATCACGACAACTGGGCATTGGAGATCCCATTCAGCTCGATTGCGTAATTCTCTGCCTGCATCGGACATTTCTTCGCGCAGCTCGTTGATGAGCTTTCTTGCGATAAGGGTGGGATCAGTCATTTGCCAAAAATCATTGTCCAAAAATAAATGCCACAACTTCTGTGCTGTAGTCCGTATTAGTAAGGTCATTTTGTCTGATTTCATTCCCGTCCTGAAGGATCCTGTCTCGAAGCTCAGAAACGCTGTGAATCGTCCCTGATTTCTGCGTCTGTCTCGCCTTCATCAGACTTCAAAGCACTCTCGAGGGCGTTGATCTGTGCTGTTCTCTCCGGTGACTCGACGATGACGTTGACCTGTCTTGTCGCGAGCAGCTTTCGCCAGAGCAGAGCAATCAGCCAGTAGCCCGTTGCGATTAAGGCTGCGAAGTACAGGATTCGCATGATCTCTCTCGGTCCAACACAGGCGATGTTCTAAAGGAACCGTATCAATCGAGGTGGATTGATGCGGTGCGATTCCTCTGATCAACAACGCATCAAATTCAGTACGGCCCTTGTTCCGTATCTGGAGACGTCCTTCCCTTGCGGTCAAGACTGCTGGCATAGCGCCCGATCAGCACGCCCATCACCACCGCTAAATAAAGCGGCCCGGCAATGCTGACCAGCACACTCAACATCCGCGCCAAAGGCTCCATTGGCGTGATGTCACCAAATCCAACGGTGGTGAGGCAGACAAAGGCGTAGTAGTTGATGGTTGAAAAGCTTTTCGCTGCAGCAAGGACGCTTTCATGGCTGAGCTGTTGGATCGCCAGGGGTTCAAAGCTGTTGGGAATGATTGTTTCGACTGCAGACATCACGAGACCGGCAGCCAGGCCGATGTGGAGATAGCCCGCCGTGGCGCCCATCAGCAGGGAGCTGCTCACCCTTTGTTCATTGGCCAGGCGTTTCACCAGACGGATCACGCTCCAGCCCACCAGGATGCTCCAGTCGAGAGCCATCGGGATGCCGCTGTAGATCAGGTCCAGCGGGGTCAGCAGCCAGAGCCAGAGCGACACCACGGCCACCAGACCGAGGATGCGATAAATCTTGTTGGTCCAGGAGTTCCCTCTGTTGCTGTCCTCCATGGCCTGGGTGAGCAGCAGAGCAATCAGGGTGTATCCCACGTGGCTGATCCAGATCACCTGAGGGAAGGCGAAGCCGCACATCACGATCAGCGTGAACAGCAACAACAGCCTCAGGTGGGCTCTGTGAAGTCGATCGTTGACGCCCATTGGCGCAGGCTCGTCTCTCCCTGAAATGGTGATGCTGTTTCGGGTTCAGAACAAGCGGAGTTGCGATGCGCCGCGTCGGCACCAGTCGTCGCCCGGCCAAGGCTCCAGCATTGGTTCCAGGTTGCGGCGATGGGCACCATCCCCCGGCTCCAGCCAGATCTCTTCGAGGCCATTGGGGATGATCACCGGCATCCGGTCATGCAGGCTTTCCAGAAGGGCGTTCGGGCGGGTGGTGATCACGCAACAGCTGTCCAGTTCGCTTCCATCCGCTCCGATCCATCGATCCCAGAGCCCAGCAAGCCAGAAGGGTTGGCCGTCACGCCGCTGAATCCGTTCCTTCTGCTCAAAGAAAGCATCTGCCGGCAGCAGACAGCGATGGTGACGCCAGGCTGCACGGAAGGATGCTTTCTGTCCGAGTGTCTCGGCACGGGCGTTGATCGGCCTTGGTCCAGCAAGGGGATCCTTCACCCATCCCGGCAGCAGCCCCCAGAGCATGTGCGTGAGCCGATTGCGGCCATGCTCTTCGTACAGGGCGAGTACAGGCTCTCCTGGGCGGATCAGGGTTCGGGAGGCGTAATGGTTCAGCCAGGCCTCATCGTCTTTCCTAAGCCAGTCCTTCAGAACCTGCTTCAGGTCGTTTTTTGGCGTTTCAAGGGTGAAACGACCGCACATCGTTTTGCTGCCGTTCTCAACAGGACCTGATGATGCACCAGAACGCTCTGTTGTGAGGCAACACCCCCACCACGTTCGGTTGTCCCACCCGGGTGGTCCATCATTCCTCGTACCGTGCCCTAATCAAAGGCTGATGCCATGCCGATCCGTCAGGACGACAACCGACCGAACCGCCGCTTCGGCGTTATCAATCTCGTACTGATCGGTTTCGGCGTATTGCTGTTGTTCAGCAGCTTTATTCCCAGCAATGGCATGCAACAGGTGCCGAGGGTGCCTTATTCACTGTTCATTGATCAGGTCAATGACGGTGCCGTCAAGCGCGCATTCATCACGCAGGATCAGATTCGATACGAGCTGTCCAATCCGGAGGAGGGGTCACCTCCGGTGCTGGCGACAACGCCGATTTTTGATATGGATCTGCCCCAGCGCCTTGAGTCGAAGGGAGTGGAGTTTGCAGCGGCTCCCCCCAAAAAGCCCAATATCTTCACCACCATTCTGAGCTGGGTTGTTCCACCCTTGATTTTCATTCTGGTGCTGCAGTTCTTTGCACGCCGTTCCATGGGAGGAGGTGCACAGGGAGCACTCAGCTTCACCAAAAGCAAGGCAAAGGTTTATGTCCCTGATGAGGAATCCCGTGTCACCTTTGCCGATGTGGCAGGAGTTGATGAAGCCAAGCAGGAACTCACTGAAATCGTTGATTTTCTGAAGAAACCCGAGCGTTATGCCGAAATCGGTGCACGCATACCAAAAGGTGTCCTCCTGATAGGTCCTCCAGGAACTGGCAAAACTCTGCTTTCAAAAGCTGTTGCGGGTGAAGCAGGAGTTCCCTTCTTCATTATTTCCGGTTCGGAATTCGTCGAACTTTTCGTGGGCGCTGGTGCTGCAAGAGTTCGTGATCTATTTGAGGAAGCCAAGAAAAAAGCGCCTTGCATCATCTTTATTGACGAGCTGGATGCGATCGGAAAGAGCCGCTCGGGGTCGATGGGTGTCGTCGGCGGCAATGATGAACGGGAGCAGACCCTGAATCAGCTGCTCACAGAAATGGATGGCTTCACGGCCCAGGACAAACCCGTCATTGTTCTGGCTGCCACCAACCAACCAGAAGTTCTTGATGCTGCTCTGCTGAGGCCAGGACGTTTTGACCGCCAGGTTCTGGTGGATCGTCCTGACCTTTCCGGTCGCAAGACCATCCTTGAGATCTATGCGAAGAAGGTCAAGCTTGCCGATGCCGTCGATCTCGACAGCGTCGCTCAGGCCACCAGTGGTTTTG
The DNA here is from genome assembly GCA_002684175.1 of Synechococcus sp. CPC35. GTDB lineage: Bacteria > Cyanobacteriota > Cyanobacteriia > PCC-6307 > Cyanobiaceae > Parasynechococcus. Next base: position 1,483 of record NYUU01000140.1, on the reverse strand, counting down.
CCGGAGCGGATCTGGCCAATCTGGTGAATGAGGCGGCTCTGCTGGCTGCCAGGGCGATGCGCACTCGGGTTGAGCAGCAGGATCTCGGTGAGGCGATCGAGCGTGTGGTGGCTGGTCTCGAGAAGAAGAGTCGAGTCCTGCAGGACGATGAGAAGAAAGTGGTGGCTTATCACGAAGTGGGTCACGCCATCGTTGGTCATCTGATGCCAGGTGGCAGCAAGGTGGCCAAGATTTCGATTGTGCCAAGGGGAATGAGCGCACTCGGCTACACACTCCAGTTGCCGACCGAGGAACGTTTCCTCAACTCAAAGGAAGAGCTGCAGGGGCAGATCGCCACGTTGCTGGGAGGACGTTCGGCCGAGGAGATTGTGTTCGGAAAAATCACCACCGGAGCCGCAAACGATCTGCAGCGGGCCACTGATCTGGCCGAGCAGATGGTTGGTACCTATGGGATGAGTGACACCCTTGGACCCCTTGCCTACGACAAGCAGGGCGGTGGTCGCTTCCTCGGTGCCGGGAACAATCCACGCCGCACAGTCAGTGACGCAACGGCTCTGGCCATTGACAAGGAAGTGCGCGGTCTGGTGGATAAAGCCCACGACGACGCTCTGGCGATTCTTCGTCAGAACATGGCTCTGCTTGAAACCATCGCCCAAAAGATCCTTGAAAAGGAAGTGATCGAGGGTGATGACCTCAAGCAGATGCTCGATGCCAGTGAGCTGCCCGAGACCGTTTGTGCTTGACGTCTCATGCACTCATCCCCGATAACTGTTCTTTGAATCGTCGCGATGGCATTTGCTGCTGCAGGCGTAGCTGCTGCTCTTTCCCCCCTCACCGGTCGTGATTACCTTTCATCCGCCGACTTCAGTGCAGCCGAAACCGCCTCTTTGCTTGAACTCGCTGTTCAGCTGAAAACAGGTGACCGCCGTATTGATCTGGGGAACCGGGTACTGGGCCTGATTTTCACAAAAGCATCGACCCGTACCCGGGTCAGCTTTCAGGTGGCCATGGCACGCCTGGGTGGACAGACGGTTGATCTCAATCCCACCGTGACCCAACTGGGCCGTGGTGAACCACTGCAGGACACCGCAAGAGTTCTCAGTCGCTACTGCGATGTACTCGCGGTGCGCACATTCGCTCAGCAGGAGATTGCTGACTACGCCTACTGGGCGACAGTTCCGGTGATCAACGCACTGACCGATCTTGAACATCCTTGCCAGGCCCTGGCTGACTTCCTCACCATGCGCGAAACCCATGGTGATCTTGCCGGTCAGACCCTGGCCTACATCGGTGATGGCAACAACGTGGCCCATTCCCTGATGCTCTGTGGAGCACTGCTGGGGGTCAATGTGAGGATCGCTTGTCCTGAGGAATTCGAGCCATTGCCAGGTGTTCTGGATCAGGCTCGTTCCATGGCGCAGCATGGAGCATCGATCGAGGTGATCAGTGACCCGGTCAAGGCTGTTAGCGGTGCTCAGGCGGT
>NYUU01000139.1 GCA_002684175.1 Synechococcus sp. CPC35 | reverse complement strand
ATGTTGAGAATTTTGGATTTGAATAAAAACCTATTCCTGAGTCGGAATACAGCTTTGATAGAGCGATGTTGTGCAGGTCTTGCGGACATACATTTCTGTGGGATTGCCGCTTCTGTTTGTCAGACGCAGACTGCCGGCTGTGGTGAAAAGTGCTTGATGCGATGGTTTCTGCTTTCTGTGGTGGCCGCAGTCGCACTGCCGGTCGACAGTTCCGCTGAGCTCACTCCGGTGAAGGTGCTGCGTGTCACCAATGGCCAGCAAGTCCTGATTGAGATCGATGGTCAGGGGAGGGCTCTGCGACTGGCCTGTCTGCAGGCTCCCAGGCCCAGCCAGCAACCATGGGATCAGCGTGCTTCTTCGGCTATGAACTCCCTGGTGAAGCGAGGAGCATCAGGCACATTCGACTTCCGCGGCAGGGATGTCTATGGACGATTGGTGGGGCGATTGCTGATCAACGGTCGTGATGTCGGTGCCAGCCTTGTTCAGCGGGGGGCGGTGTTCGCCTGGGATGGATCCCTCGGGCAATGTGATCAACTTGATTACGCTGAGCGCGAAGTTTTTGCTCAGCAGAAGCGCCTTGGTGTCTGGTCTGTGAACGGTGGATTACGCCGTCCATGGGATGAAATGGAGGCTTTGGGTGGAGGTGAACCCTGAAGCTCTGCTGAGAATTCTCTGCTTGGTAAATGTTCAGACATTTCTACTGGAGGAATTCTGTCTCAATGGATCTCAGATGCCCTTGTGATTGTGCTTGATGAGCCTGGAAGTTCCGATTGCCGAGTGGTGATCGATGCAAAACGTTCACTCGAAGATGTTTTGCGTCTTCTTTCTGATCTCCCCCATACGGATCACATTCGACGTCAGTTGATTGCGGTTCATAACCAGCTTGAAGGGATGCATGAGCTGAAACGCAGCCGTGGTTCAACGATTTCATTTCGATCTGCGGACTGGAGGACGGCGTCGCGGTGAACGAAATCCTTGCCTTAATAAGATCTGGTTTGTGGATTTGATTCCTGGCGATGTTCGAAAATGATCAGCGACCTGCCTGGGTGAACTGGGTTTTTCTGTTGATGTTCATCTGGTCGTCATGGCAGGTCTCTGTGTTCTGGTACCAGAGGCTGCATGGATGAGGGCCTGGATTTCAGATCAGTCCGTTGAATCCAGGGCCGGTGAGTCGGATCGTTCCCCAGAGGTCGAAGATGCAGAAGATGAGACCAATCACGATGATGTCCCAGGCGCGGTGCCGAACTGCCCATGGAGCCATGAACAGTTCAGCAACTCCGTGAAGCGCTGTGCCGAAAGCGATGTGCTCAAGTACAAGCAGGCCATGGGCCAGTAAAAACAAGGCGCTGGCCACGCATCGCATCAGAACTTGCCAGGAGGCGCGCAAATCCTTTCGAGAATCTTAAGGATGACAGCCTACCCGTGTTTTCCCTTGGATGGAGCCATCACTTCAGGGTGAAAGCCAGAGGACTTTCCAGGTCCTGAGCCCTCCAGTGAGATGCCCAGCGAGGCTGAGCGATGAGACATATCCCTATGGACAGATTTCGAGCTCATTTTTTTACGCCTTTGCTGCAGGAAGAAAGTTGGGGCTGGCTTCCTTCCTGCGAAACGATTGGATCCTGATTCTTCTCAGTCCTTGTAGGGGTAGTGGTTGGGAACAAAAAACTGTTCATTGAATGGAGGACGCTTGTAGTCACCCTGCTCCGGTCGTGGGGGCATGTCGATTGCTTCCGGTGTCATGTCCTCATAGGGAACCTTGCTGAGCACATGGCGCAGGCAATTCAGACGGGCCCGACGCTTGTCGTCTGCTTCGACAGTGAACCAGGGAGCCTCTGGAATGTGGGTTTTGGAGAACATGATGTCTTTCGCCCTGGAGTATTCCACCCAGCGATTTCTTGATTCGATATCCATCGGACTGATTTTCCAGCGTCTCTCTTCACAATCGATCCTTGCCTGGAAGCGTTTCTCCTGTTCGTCGTCCTTGATTGAGAACCAGTACTTGAGCAGCAGGATGCCGTCCTGCACCAGCATCCGTTCGAACTGCGGACAGGCGACATAGAACTGCTCCACCTGCTCAGGCGTGGCAAAACCCATGACATTTTCAACGCCGGCTCGGTTGTACCAGCTGCGGTCGAACACCACGATTTCGCCTGCGCTTGGGAAGTGTTCCACGTACCGCTGGAAGTACCACTGGCTTCTTTGCCGATCCGAAGGAGTTCCCAGTGCCACCACTCGGCAGCCCCGTGGGTTCATCGGCTCTGTCAGTCTCTTGATCGAACCACCTTTTCCGGCGGCATCCCGTCCTTCAAACAGGATGATCATCCGGAAACCGGAGGCTTTGACCCAGTACTGCATCTTCACCAGCTCTGTCTGCAGCTGGGCCAGCTCCTTTTCGTAGTTCTTCTTTTCAAGTCGTTTGTGGTCCTTGTGGCCACCCTCCTGGAGCTCAGCCAGCAACTCCTGAGGATGATCGATATCCCCATCGCTGTGGTCGAGAGCATCCAGCACAGCTTCCATGTCGTGCTTTTTGCTTTTGCCCATCGTTATCAAACGTTTCTCAATTGTTAGCTAAACAGATCTTCTAACCCCTTTCTTGATCAGCTTTTTTCATGTTTTCCTCCCGTTTGCTGAAGGGGCAGTCGGAGCAACACCGCGAATCGTCCCGGTGCATCCCCGGGAGTGTCGTCTGCGGTTCTGAAACCGATCGATCCGCCGTGCTGGGAGACCACGTGGTTCACGATCGCCAGGCCGAGTCCGCAATGCCCCTGGGCTCCGCGTGAATCATCGAGCCGCTGAAACGGCTGCAGGGCTCTGTCCCAGGAGGGCTTGGGAATTCCTTCACCCTGATCCCAGACCTCGATCACCACATCATTCCCTTCATCCTGCATGCGCAACACCACTGGTTTGATGCCGTAGCAGAACCCGTTTTCAATCAGATTGCCCACGGCACGGCCAAGTGCAACGGGACGAACGGCTCCCTGGATTGGTGTTAGGTCAATCAGGACATCGCTCGCCGAGTACCCGGCAGCCACTTCTGCAAGCCATTGATCCAGCGGACAAGTGATCATGGCTTCCCGTTCGCCACCACCGGCGTAGAGCAGAAACTGCCCGGTGATCCTCTCGAGAGATTCAAGGTCACTGTTGCAGCATCGTTTTTCCTCTTCTTTGAGAGCCGGCAGAGAGAGTCGAAAACGCAGCCGTGTGATTGGAGCGCGAAGGTCATGGGCGATTCCCGCCAGCATCGTGGCGCGCTCCCTCCTGTTGGCAGCCAGGCGCTGGACCATCGCATTGAACCGCTGGGTGATTCGTTGCACCTCAGGAGCGCCACGCTGAGGAACGATGGCGGGGTCACTGCTCTCTCCCACCCTTGCCAGTGCTGTCTCCAGTCCTCGTAGGGGCTGTTCCACCTCCAGCAGCAGGTAGAGCACACCTGTCAGCACAATGGCTCCGACCAGACCCACCACCATCAGCATCGGTTCCGGTGGCCACCCGCGGGCTGTAGGTAGCGCACTGCGCATCCAGACCGGTTCCAGTGGTGAAATCAGTTCGATCCAGACCTCTCTTGCCCCTTCCGAGGCAGGTGCGGGCAGCAGACGAGGGCAGTGGGTAAGGCTGTTGCAGAGCACACTCTGCAGTTCCTTCATGCGCCAGTCTCTGGTGACGGGAGTCTGAGCAGGTCCTGGTGGACGTTCACTCACCTTCAGCTCAAGACCAGTGAGCTCGGAGATGATCGCCGGTGGATATCGCTCAAGCGTCAGTTCTGTCAGTCTCACGTTCAATGCCAGTTCCCTGCCCAGCTGCTGGGTCTGCATTCGTTCCAGCTGGCGGCCGAAAAGAGCCTGAAGCAGCAGAAGTGATATCAGCCAAGTGCCCAGAAGCGATCCGCTCCACAGGCTGATCTGAATGATCAGCCGTTCCAGGCGGACAGCACCGTTCATTTCAGCGCGACCGAGGAGTTCCGTCCGGGACAAAGACGTAGCCGTACCCCCAGACTGTCTGCACATAGCGAGGACGAGTGGGATCCGGTTCCACAAGTTTCCGAACCCGTGAAACCTGCACATCCATGCTTCGGCTGTCGGTTTCGCAGCCTGGTCCACGGGCCAGCTCAATCAGCCTCTCCCGTGAAAGCGGACGATGGGGATGCTGGACGAAAGCGGCCAGCAGGCTGAACTCACCACTGGTGATCACGATCGGATGCTCGTTCTGAATCAGCGTGCGTGCTGAGAGGTCCAGCAGGTTGTCCCCGAAGCTGATGCGTCCTCCCTCCGCCATGGGCGTGCCGGCAGGAACCGCGCTGCGCCGCCGGAGCACCGCATCGATCCGGGCCGAAAGTTCTCTCGGTAAAAAAGGTTTCGCCAGATAGTCATCGGCGCCCTGCTCCAGACCGATGATCCGATCCACCGCTTCTCCCCGCGCTGTGAGCATCACAACAGGCAAATCATCGCCCGCATCTCGCAGTCTTCGAAGAGCGGTTAAACCATCATCCCCGGGCAGCATCAGATCCAGAACGATCAGATCAGGGCGCTGAAATTCAAGTCGAGCTTCAAGCTGTTTCACATCGCAGAGACAGCGCACGTCGTAGCCCTGATCGATGAGATAGGTGCCAACCATCTTGCGAAGTTCGGGATCGTCATCCACCACCCAGACCATTGATGATCGCGACATGCCGTCATGCATCTGTGACGATCGTATGCACCACGTCCTCAATTGATGCCATGGGGAAAGACCCTGTCACAGCTGAATCAGTTGTTGTCATGATTCAGTCAGTAGTTACGACGGCTCTTGTCCATAGGCTGTGACCATGATCGTTCTAGCCGTTGGCCGTTTTGCTCCATCCGTTGCTCTGAGCGCATCCGTCCTCGCATTGCTGATGACGATGCCAGAACAGGCCGGGTCGAATCAACAGCCAATGCGCGTTTACAACTCGCGTATGGAAATGTTGTTCATACGTTTGGATTCCAATAAAGACGGCCGTCTTGATGCCGGGGAGTTGAAGGGCAAACGCGCTCTAACCCGACGGCTAAAGCGTCAGAGAAATCGCTCTTATCTGTTGATTGAGGATCTGCGCCAGTCAGGATCTTCTCCCAGTGGTCGACGACTCCAGCAACATTTCAACCGAGCCGACAGTGACGGCAACAAGCGCCTGGATCCTGGCGAAGCGCGGCAGATCCCCTGGATTGCCCGTCATTTCCAATCTCTAGACCTTGATGGTGATGGAACGGTCACGCTGAATGAGCTCTGGAATCGTCAGCGGTCTCTGGCTCCACCCCAACGGCGCCCCTGACTGGCAGGAGACAAAAGTAGTCTTAACAGACGGAAAAGACGCCAGAGCCCCCCCAGGATCAGGACCGAAGCAAGAACAACAAAAGCGGCGATCAACACGACTGCTGCAAGTCCAAGCATTGCTTCAAGCAACTGCTGGATGCCACGAATCAGATCGGCGATGGCTTCGCTCACAAGCAACACCACATCCACCTGTTGTGGAAGCTGATGCAGAACAACTGCAATCCCGATGCCGGCGGCCAGCATCAGCAGCACCACAAGAAGCTGCCGAATCACCTTGCCAGCATGACGTTTTCGTCGTGGCCGGAAAACCCGACGCTGATCCGATCTGACGCCGCGAAAATTCTTGCTCATTTCACCAGCACTTCACCGGAACCATGGAGAGACTCCGGGAGAGTCGATATCAACGGAAACCTGATCAGGGAGATTCTTTGAGTCCAGTGAGGCTCTCGAGCCGCTTGTTGAACTCTGACGTGACCGTCCGTTTCATCCAGGTGAAAAACAAGTGAAACGCTGGGAAACCTCACCTGTTCCCTTGCATCGATGCAGGCAGCACGCCTTTTCTGATCTGACGAGCTGACGGTCATCCCGCAGTTTTGAACATCACTGTTACGCAGATTCTGAAGCGTTCATGTTCATCGTCAACGCTCAGGTTCCCTGCTGGGAAGATCTGGAGTTGATTCCGATGTGGCCGGTGTTTCATCAGCACCGGGTGGTAACGGAATGATCAGTGCGATCGCAAGCGAAGCCGCCAGTGCCAGGCCACCAAGCAAAGGAGCTCCCATACGCCGCAGGATTGGTATCCGGTCAGCGATTTCCTGCCTTGTCAGAGGACGATCGGCGGGGAAAGACCAGTTCAGTCTGATTCGTTCGTCGAGTCGCAGACGGTCAAGGCAGCGAACGAGATCGGCGAGTTCCGCATCGTCGATGGTGAGTTGAAGAGGCTGAACTCCTTCACGACTGCTGCGGAGTTCAAGCTGATGACGATGCTCGGATTCAACGGGCTGGATGCAGACGAAATGGCTTTCCCCTCCAAAACCTCGACCGATTCCAGACAGGCGATAACGGGCGTAAGGCATCACAACGCTCATCATCGACTCAAGGTGATCCCGGGTTCCCTCCACCTCAGGAGCGCCTACCAGCTGCAGCTTCCAGCTGGAGAGGATTCCAATGGCGTCAGCTGCCTGGCTGGCGGAAAGATCCGGATAGCCCTCCACAACCAGACGGGCTGCGGTCTGTTCATAGCGATAGGAATTCTTCTGCATGACAAACCTCAGGGGGTGGGGTCGAGCAATGTGGCTCGGAGTCGATCAATGCCCCCCGGGCCGCAACACAATGCCAGGGAGCTCACAAGCTGACGGTGCAGCGGGCCTCCGCTGTCGTGAGACAGGAGGCGAAGCACCGCCACCCGGCGCAGATTCATACGCTCTTCGATCAGGTCATCAAGACGGTTCTTCAACAGCAGCCAACGCTCTTCGGTGAGTTCGAGGGGCTCACGGCTTGACAGCAGCTGATGAAGCATCGGATAGAGCCTTTCCGCCATTGCACACACCAGGCAGATCAGCGATTCGGCATCCAAGCCATCAAGCTGCTCGCGACGGGTGGTGCGCCTCAGTGGATTGTGACATCGCCGTTTCCAGAGCTCAACGCGGTTGGGGAACTGTGCCTGCAGGCCCATCTGATGACTGGTCCACAGCATGGCCTCTCCCCCGTTGTAATCCAGGGCTTCAATGGTCAGCAGCAGCAGATCGAGTCGCTCGATGCCACGTCGGCTGAGCCGTGCCCCTGGTTGCGTTTCAATGGATGGTGGTGCTTCGGTCATGGCTGAGATGATGCCAGGGGTTGTGCCCTTGCGTCATCTGACATTGGGTCTTTAGTCGCACTTTCGATCGCAGCAGGATTGGTCATCCAAAACTCTTATGGCATCAATCTGCGCTTGGATGGTTTCACCACTGCACGATTGGAAACCTCTCATCTGAAATAAGAGAGGATGAATTTTGGGATTTTTTCTTCAAATTTCATTTTTGAATGCATGTTCGCAGCTGATTGTTTTGTTCATTTAATACAGCCCTTTCAGGATGGAATGGGTTGTATTATTCGATCGGGTGAGAAAATATATTTTTGTCTGCTCTAAGCGTCTGCCGATCAGTGGGTATTTCCGATCTGCCCTGTTCAGTGGCGAAAGAGGTATCTCTATCACCTAGTCT
>NYUU01000138.1 GCA_002684175.1 Synechococcus sp. CPC35 | reverse complement strand
TCGACTGCCCAATTCTTTTCATTAACTTCATCCCATCCTGATATTAAACCACTATCAAATGATGGACTATACGAACCATAAGATCCGATCCCCACTCTTTGAATGACATTGTAAGATGTCAACCCCTGTAGAGCTTTTGCCCTTAATTCTTTATCGATTCCTTCTGCATCAGGATTCAAGAGCAGCTTAAAGGTCTGCGCTGTTTTTTTGAGAAATTCATCCTGAACAGCAGGCTGTCCTCCGACATTACTCAGACTAAGAATCCTCAAGCCATAAACATTGATCAGCTTGGAATATGGTCCATATTCCGTTGTTGACTGCAGAGGCCCTGCGATTAATTCTGACACAACAAATTATGCACATATTCATTAATTCTACAGAGGCCTAAGCCTGTATGCAAGTTCTCAATATTTTTCAAAGATTTTTTGCCTTCAAGCCTGAATTGAACAGCATTTGTTCCTAAAATATAGAAAATTAATGCTTTGTTAGCGATGAGAATACGGGGAAATAATCGAAAACAGTTAAAATATGACAATCGCTATTTCAATAAATTCATAATATTAATAGGAGTAAAAGCAGAGAAGCATTCAAAGTAAGCTTCTAAAGAAGTGCGCCTCTCTGGCAGCCCATCAACCTCCCGGACCAGGATTCGGCGTAGGCACGATTGGCCGCCTGTTGTTCCGGGTCATCAGTATCGAGGGAATGCGGCATGGTGCCTGCAATGGCGCCATTGGTGACGCAGAACATCGATTTCTGGAAACTCACGCAGATCTGCACATGCACATCCACCTGACCACGACCATGGTCGTCGTACCAGGTACTCAGTTCTTCGGGTAGATGCCGGTACATGTCCTGCATGCAAAGGCTGGGTGGAATGCCCGCGCCCATGCTGGGGATCGGATCGGCATAGAGAGCTCCGTACTTGAAATCACTGATATCCGGTGAAATCTGCCGGGCCTGAGCGTTGTAGGAAACGGTGCCGAGAAAAGGCATGCCGCGAAAAAACACGGCCTCCACATAAGGAACAGCAACATCCACCAGGAATGTGAGTCCAGCCTCAGGAGGAAGCACCCAGATCTCCTCATTGCCGATGGTCACCTTGTAAGTGATCGGACTGCCTGCAGCCGCAACAAGACCATCACGGATGTGATGCACCACATCCCGGACACAAACGACCTCCTTGATCGCATAGCGACGGGCAAGATCAATAAAAATGTCACTCATGATCCGCCAGAACAGACCGAGGCAGTAAATCGTCGTGAGTGATCGAATCGATTCCGGAGCAAAACCCGGATACAACTTGTTAGTGATTGCCAGCAGTGGGTCCCGCGCTGACTTGCACTGAATGATTTTCTGACAGGCCGATTCAAACTCTTCACTGTCCAGGTAGGCGTCCAGCCCACCGGTTCCATGCCAGAACATCGCCTTCTGGCAGTACTCGGCGTACTCGAAATTAATCCGGTCTCCCAGCAGGTGATCCCAGAGACGCTTCAAGGAGAATCCCTCATGAAAGAAGCGAAATACCGGGAAAGGATTGAGCAACTGTTTATTGCCTTGATCCACCAGGTTTCTGCTGTAGGCATCAAGCACGATTCCATAGGTCTCCAGCACATTCACCACCTGAATCAGATGATCAGATGTGTCCTTGAGCAAGGGGGTGTCACTGAGCAGACGTCTGATCAGCTCCTCCTGATCAGGCAGCACCGGTGGTGCAACGGAAGCAACTGAAGGCGCGCTCATGACAGACCTCCAGTGGACAAGCTCATTCCCGTTGTTGCCGCTTCGCTGAGATTCGAAAGAAGAGCAGGGGCCAGGCCAAGGGCAAGCACTCCGATACTGAGGGCGATGGCCGGAACCTGTTCACGCAGAGCCACACGGTCAAGGATGCGGGGATTGACCACCTCCCCTGGTGCGATGGCCAGCCGCCCGAAGAAGGCACGGTTCACAAGCAAAAGGAAATAAACCGCCGTGAGCCCCGAGCCCACCATCGACAGCAAGGTTGCAAGCGGAAAGGGCTGGAGACTGCCGCGGAAAATCAGGAACTCGGAGATGAAGCCAGCCATGCCGGGAATTCCCGCACTGGCCATCACTCCGATGATCATCAGCGATCCGGTGAGGGGCAGACCTCGTTCGGGGTTCAGCAGTCCACGCAGAACGTTGAGATCCCGGGTTCCTGTTTTGGCATAAACCACACCGACGAGCAGGAAAAGCACTCCGGAGATCAGGCCATGACTGACCATCTGGAACAGGGCGCCCATCAGACCCAGGGGGGTCGCAGCAGCCGCAGCCAGCAGCACATATCCCATGTGACCGACAGAGCTATAAGCCACCATTCGCTTCATGTCGTCCTGGGCGATGGCGGCCAGGGAGCCGTAGAGGACGGAAATCGCTGCCCAGCCCGCCAGCCAGGGAGCTGCCAGCTGCCAGGCTTCCGGGAAAAGACCCAGGCAGAAGCGCAGCAGTCCGTAGGTGCCCAGTTTCAGCAACACTCCGGCCAGAAGAACTGACACAGGGGTTGAGGCCTGGGTATGAGCATCCGGCAGCCAGGTATGAAAGGGAAACAGGGGGATCTTGATCCCGAAGCCGATCAACAGAGCTCCCATCAGGATCAGCTGAACCGTCAGGCTCAGTTCTCCGGCCAGCACAGGCCTGAGACTGAAATCCATCGTTCCGGTCACAAACGCCAAGCCGAGGAAGGCACCGAGAATCAGCACTCCGGAAACGGCAGTGACGATCAGGAACTTCGTGGCGGCATAGGCGCGGTTCGCTCCTCCCCAAATGGCGATCAGAAGCCAGAGCGGAATGAGTTCGAGTTCGTAAAAGAGGAAAAACAGCAACAGATTCTGTGCCAGAAAGGCACCGTTCACGGCTCCGCTGATCACCAGGAGCATTGCGAAGTAGACCCGGGGACGATTTTCAATCGAGCGGGAGGCGATCGCTGCAACCAGGCAAAGCACTCCATTCATCAGCACCAGCGGCAGTGACAAACCATCCACGGCCAGGGCGTAATCAAGGCCGATCACATGCACCCAACGGGCCTGCTCAATCAGCTGCAAACCAGCATCAGCAGGATCAAAGGGCAGCAAAAGCGCGAAACTGGCGACGCATTGGGCCGCCAGAAGCACGATGGAAATATCGCGAAGACGGGCACTGGACGGGGATCCCGGCCAGAGAATCAAAGCCAGGGCTCCGAGGAAGGGAATCAGCAGCAGGATTGAGAGCAGCATCGAATGACCTTCAGGTGAGGAACCAGCTCACCGAGGTGAGGAAAAGAACGATGGCCACAAGAACCGTGAGTACATAGGACTGAGTTTGTCCACTGACGCTCAGCTTGAGACTTTCCGCGCTTGACAGTGAGAATCGGGCCACTCCATGGAGGAGACCATCCACGATGGTTTGATCAAACCAGGCCGCCAGACGCGAGATTTCAGCGACCACATTCACGATCGTGATTCGGTAGAAGCGCTCGGTATAGAAGTCGTAGGCCAGAAGATCCTGGAACCAGCGCAGCAGTGGGTTGAGGGATCGCGACCATGCCTTGCTGAGTGGAAGCAGGGCTCCCGCCACCAGCCCTGCCAACCCACTGGCCACAACGAGCACAGCCGCCCAGAGGGGGAAAGCCAGCAGACCTTCCAGCGATTCCAGACGAACCAGCAAAAACGGAATGAGCACCACAATCACAGACAGCGCCACCATCGGAAGCGCCATCTGCCAGTTCACCTCAGCGGCTCGCCTCGACTTGATCAGGGAATCACCCAGGAACACATGGCGAAAAACACGAACCAGCCCCAGAGCCGTGAGGGAATTGGTGATCAGGAAAATGGCCATGAACGGGATCGATCGAACACTCAGCAGATCGATGGCCTGAGCCAACGCGAAGAATCCACCCAGGGGGAGAAAGCCGACAAAACCTGCGGCTCCGATCAGAAATGCTGTTGTGGTGGCCGGCATCCGGCTGCCGAGCCCTCCAAGCTCTGTGATGTCCTGACAGTTCGTTGAGGCGATCACACCGCCGATGCTCATGGAGAGCAATGCTTTGGACACTGCATGGGAAAACAGCAGCAGCAAGGCGAGCACAGGGATCTGCAGAGCAATGGCGATGAACACCAGACCCAGATGGGCAGTCGTCGTGTAGGACAGCGTCCTCTTGATATCAACCTGGGCGATGGCCACCAGTGAGCCACCGATGGCACTGATGCTGCCAATCACCAGCAGAACAACGAGAGCAACAGGGGAGTACTGAAGGATCGGCATCACCTTGAGCAGCACGATCGCACCACAGGTGACCACCACGGAATTACGGAGAATCGACGCTGGATTGGGCCCTTCCATCGCCTCATCCAGCCAGAGATGCATCGGAAACTGAGCGCATTTTCCGGTGGGTCCGGCAATCAGACCAAGACCCAGAAGTGTGGCGGCCAGGGGAGAGAGTGAATCCCTTGCAGCCCAGACATAAAGATCAGTGAAGCCCATGGCTCCGGAAAAACTGCAGAGAGCGACGACTCCCATCAACAGCAGAACATCACCAACTCGCTTGGTGAGAAACGCATCCCTTGCAGCGGTGATCACCAGGGGCTGGGCGTACCAGAATCCGACCAATAGATAGGTGGAGAGGGTGAGCATCTCCAGCAGGAAATAACTCTGAAACAGGGAATCACTGAGCACGACACCACTCATCGCCCCTTCGAAGAATCCCAGCAGAGCAAAAAAACGGGCCAGGGCCCATTCCTTGTCCATGTATCCCAGGGAATACACCTGGGAAAAGAGGCTGAGGCCTGTGATCAGCTCCAGCGCGACCATGTTGGTCAGGGAAAGACTGAAGCTGATATCCAGATCCAGATCAGCCACCGTGAGCCAGGGAAACACCAGATCCACAGACCCGGCCCGCAGCACTTCCTGAAGGATCAGACTTCCATGGGCGAAAGCCAGAAGCGTCAGGAGGATGTTGAGATAAGCCGCAGCACGATGAGCCTGACGCCGGAACCAACCGCAGGCCCAGGGCAGTGCAACCACCATTCCGGCGAATCCATAGAGCGGAATCAGCCAGGCGGTCTGGATTGGAATCGAGAGCTCCGAAGTCAAGACGGCGAGCGGAATTGGGATCGAGCTTGTCGTTGATTGGCCGGCGAATCTAAGCGCCAGTGCAGGCCTGAAGGGCTTTTTGTGAACGACTGCAAGATCAACGTTGTGATGTCAACTGCGGCGAAGCGCACCGCTGCCCCTGAGAGCAGGCTCAACTTCCTCATGGGGACGGGCAATGATGTGCGCAGCCACGAGCCCATCTCCGACGCGCTCACATGCATCGGCTCCCGCTCTGACGGAAGCGTTGACAGCACCGGTTTCGCCGCGAACCATCACCGTGACGTAACCACCACCCACGTACTCACGACAGACCAGGGTCACTTCCGCGGACTTGGTCATGGCGTCAGCCGCTTCAATTGCGGGCACCATTCCCCGTGTTTCGATCATCCCAAGGGCAATGCCCTGAACCGGATCAGGAACAACAACGGAACCTGGTGAAGCCTTGGACAGGCCTCCGCCACCGGCTTGCGTGGGAGAAGTGGAACCCCCACCGCTGTTTCCAGCTTTGGTTGGTGTTCGCGGGGTGGCGGACGACGCAGCGGATGATGCTGTGCTGCCTGTGGCCACCGGTTTCACATCGACAGTCTTGCCGGCAGCGGCACTGCTGCGACTGGTGCGACGACGTGGTGTGGGGGAAGGAGTGGCCATCAGAGGAAAAAGTTGGAAACGGAACGGAAACGGCGGAGGGGAACGACTCCCTATCCGTCCGGATTCCAGTGGTCGATGATCCCGCCGATGGTGAGATCGGTGAGCATGCTGCTGTCGGGGCAGGCAAACCGAGCGGCCGAACCGCTGGACGTAAACACCCAGTTGCCCTCTCGAGCCCCGACGGGGTCCACGGCCACCATCGTCTTGCCCTTCGTATTGCGCAGGATGCGCAGGTGCATTTTTTCCAGTCCGGCCAGACGATACGTGCACACCAGGGTGTCCATGACCTGCATGATCTCCATCAGGCGTCTGCGCCTCCAGCTGGACGACGGCTGGGGGATGGAGCCGGCGCCGGGGGGGAGGATGGTTTCGGCGGATCCGGATCCCAGTGATCGATGATGCCGACGATGGTCAGGTCGCTGGGATACGACTTGCTGCCCGCAGCTTCACGGGCAGCTGAACTGCTGACGCAGATCACCCAGTCACCGGGTTTTGCTCCGACAGCGTCGACAGCCACCTTTTTGGTGCTTCCGTCGAGCACCACCTGGAGATGTTTGTGCTCGAAATCCGGAATTCGATTGGTGGAGACCAGCGGTTTGATGACCTTGAGAATGAGCATGATCAGTGAGCCTCCTGGATCGGGGGGGCGAGGGTGGAAGCGACGACTTCGGCCGGAGCCTGTTGGTTCCGGTCTCGGATGGTGAGACAGGTGTGCAGAAACCCATCCTTCAACAGTTCGCCATAACGGCTGGCAATCGCCTGATCAACACGCCGGCAATCAGCGATGGCTCGCTCCCTGGCACCGGGAACACGCCCCGAGTAATCGAAACGAACCACGACAGGAATCGGCAGATCACGGGCCACGTTCAGCCCGCGAAAGATTTTCACACCCACATCCAGATCAGGGGCACCTTCCTCGACGGTGTGGAGATGGGCGAAATACGTGAGGTTGCGCAGATGCACCTCCTTGAAACCGATACCGACACCGATGAATCGTTCCGCATGGCCCGCATCGGGATACGGAGCACCATGCAGCTCCTGCACGTAATCAATCTGCGAAAAGTTGTTCGCCAGAAGACGGGTCAGGAAGGTAACCATCCCTGCATCCATCGATCCCGGTGCACCTGCTTCGACGGCATCAGCGATCTGAGCCATGGCCTGGTCCGGCGTCATGCCGGCGGTGACGGCATGCAGCTCCCGGGCACAAAGCCAGTTGTCCAGGTCGATCGTGCTGTCGCTGCTGGGGGGATGCACTCGGATGGCATCGGTGTCGGTATCCAGGCCGATCAGCAGAAGATCAACGGATGCTCCGCAGCAGAACGTATTTTCCACCGCTTCGCGGAAGTCGAGCAGCCGCTGATGCCCTGCTGATGCAGCCAGAACGTCATTGCTTCCATGGGCAGCACAACCCTGATGCTCCGGATCGAGCGAACTGAAGTGGTAAGTGACCACCTTCAGATAACGGGTGGGATCGGTTGCCGGATTGGGCATGCCTTCGCGATGCCGGCGATGCTCCGTTTTCACCCAGCGGTTCACCGTGTTCTCAACATCAAACATCGCCCCGGCATGGGAACGACGACGGACTGCACTGAATGGAATCCGCAGGGCATAGGCAACCGTGTGGGCCAGCCGTCCATCGGCACAGGGAGTGATATCGAGCAGATGAAAACCGCAATCGAGAAGAAACTGTTCAAACTCCACAGCCGCCGGGCTCCCTGCAGCTCCCTGCAACGGGTCATCTTGAAAAAAGCGATCACTGAACAGCCGGTGACTTTCGAACACGCACCAGGCAAACAGGGCCCGCATGTCCAGAGGACGAACCCAGGCTTTTTCGAGAATGTGGCCTGGGAGGTCGAAGCCGAGCTCGGTGCGGGACAGCCTCTGGGCCTGTTCAATGAAATCAGGCTCATGCTGAAGCACGGACAGCGTCTTCAGAAGAGGAACGATTCGGTCAAAACGTCCCTTGATCTCCTGCTCATAGGACCGGAGCCTGGCATTGGCGGCTGAGTTGACCAGCGGGTGCTGCTGATGGGTGATCGGAAGAGACGATCGACTCAGGTTGAAGGGAACAGCGCTGATCGAAGGCTTCTGGCGTCCAACCGATTCAAACTGGCGCGAGTCAGGACGTCGTTTGTCCTCAAGGGTGCGGATGCGACCACCGCCGATTGAACCCTGGAGCAACGGCGCAGCCTTGCCGGATGTGGTGAGAGCACGACGACGCTGCTGAGCGGCAAGACGGGTGGAGCTTGATTGGACAACAGAAACAAGATCTGCCGCAACGGAAGGGTCTCGCTGCAACTGTCGCCGTGTGGGAGCGGTGGGCGCCTGGGGTCGCTCACCACGGGAAGTCATGGAGCGAACCATCAGTCGATTAACCCCGTGCGCCGCCGGAAACGGTGATCAAGGAACCTTTGTCTGTATTTCCGCTGGAACCGGTGACACGACTCAACGGCCATTCCTTTTCCTCATTTCGCTTGCGCTCAAAGGAGGTCATGGCACTCATCGGGCCGGGCCGACTGGGGTTGCGGCGGCGGGCGGACGCACCCTCGGTTCCGGTGACATGCTCTCCACGATCCCAGTCATCTCCGGTGACCTTGGTGGATGAGCCCTCGCCGGTGACCCGTGAGACAACAGGGCGCAGATCTTCATCCATGCTGACCGGAGACGTCTCAGCCGTTGCGGTGGCCTGGAACTGACGACGCTGGAAATCGCGGTTATCGAAACGGAACTGCTCGGTGCCGGTGACTTTTCCACCGGCCATATCAAAAGGGCCTGTAATCCGATTGCCCTGTTCATAGGAGGTCCCCGTCACGGAGCCATTGGCATCCCGCTGCTGCTGGGCAGCGCGGGCGGGCGACATCACGCTGAAGCGTGTCCAGGCAGCACCTTCGGGAGCCTGACCATGAACATCAGTCCCAGCAGGGGCGTCGTTGCCGCAGGTGGCTGACAATTGATCAGCTCCGACATAGGGCGTGCCGGTGACCGCTTCGCAGGCACCGCGTTCGGCGCCCGTCATCACACCACCGATGCCCGGCTGCAGGCCTGTCATCGGCGCTGCGGGCGTACCCGGGCGAACAGGCGTTCGCTGACGAATGGCCTGAACTGCGGGAGTGCCGCAGTGTTGTCCGGCATCCTCAAGACCGGCATAGGGAGTGCCGGTGACGGACTTGCAGGTCCCGGGTTCATCACCGGTCACCTTGTCGGAGCGTCCAGTGCGGGTACCACTGACAACCAGGTTGCGGTTGGTGACACTGAAGCCGACCTTGGCCGCTTCAGGCTCCGCTTTCGTTCCGCAGAAGTTGTTGACCTGCTCGGCACTGATGTACTGATCGCCTGTCACCAGATGACAGGAGCCGAATTCATTCCCGGTGACCCGAGAGGAACGATCCACAAGCGTCCCTGTGACACCGGTGCCCGACAGGGTGTCTGAGAGTCCGACCTTGGCGGCGGGACGACCTTCCGGGAGAGGATCGGCACCAAGGTACTGATCACCCGTGAGGTTTCGGTTCGAACCGGCCTCGTCGCCGGTGACATTGGCGGAGCGTCCGACCATGACACCACTGACAGGACGGCCCTGTTCCGTGAGACTGTGGCCCACCTTGCGAGGGGAGGCATTGCCCCCACCGCAGTAGGCCGCTGACTGATTGGCGGAGATGTATTCCGTACCCGTCACGCTTTTGCAGGTGCCAGGCTCATCGCCGGTGACCTTTTCAGAGCGACCGACTTCGTTGCCCGTGACCCGATTGCCATGGCTGGTCGCCGTGACACGCACCTTGGCGGGAGTCGTTGACTGGGGTGGTGACTGACAGAAGGTCTGAAAGACCTCAGCCCCGAGATACTCGGTGCCGGTGATCGAGCGACAGGTGCTGGCCTCGTTTCCGGTTGTCTTGACCGAACGATTGGCCTGGGTGCCGGTGACTGTCTGCCCCGTGCTCGTGGTGCTTTCACCCACCTTCCAATGGGCATCAGCTGTCGCTGCCTGCTTCGCGCCATGACGGTTCGGCCCCGTGGGGCGGGTCACTCCAGCGCTCTGCTTGTTCCGCGCACCGGCCTTGGTGCGAAGCTCACGAACCTGCTGAGCCAGCTCTCGGCTGGTGAGATCAGGGTTCGCCTGGCGGGCGACAGCAGCAGGACTCGTGGGTTGCTTGCCGGCGGTCTTGCCGTGCTTTGCCATGGCCTCACGTCTGGCCAGCACCAAAGCACGACTTGGATTCTCGATCGAGCGCCGCTTTGGAGAAGGTGAGCGACGCTCAGCCCTTCCACTCAGCTGGATCCTGGCCGTTGATCGAGCGGGGCGTTCGGCTGTCTCAGCAGCGCGACTTCCACCACAACCACAGGATTTCTTCTCTTCAGCCGCTGGTGTGGAAACGGGGCTGGTGGTTTTGGCAAGCTGCGAGCGATTTCGATCCTTACTGGTATCGGCTTTTTTGCCGCCTCGAGCCAGGGCTTCGCGGCGCGCCAGCACAAGATCTCTGCTGGGGTTGGCATTCCGCTGGAGTTTCACCTGCGATCGTGCGGGAGCGGATGCGGTTGGCATCAGAGTTGCAGTCCGTCGCGGAGAAACGGCGACAGGAGCTGCTGCAACGCCTGCGGAGTCAGCCTCATTGGCGTTGGTGCGGGTCGCTCTTGCATCGGCGGCCGTACGCACGCGATTCGCACCGGCACTGACGGCGACGGAGGCTTTCTTGCCGGATGTAGTCAGCGCCCTTCGGCGCTCAAGTGCGAGTTCGCGACTGGAGAGTCTTGCCATGTCCGCCCAGGAATGTCGACGTGAAGTGAAGGGAGACCTCTCCCTTCGAAAAAACTTGAGCCCTGATATCGATCAGGGCCCGGAACCGGTTGATCCGTGGATCAGCGGCCTTCGAAGACCACGAAGCAGGCACCCTGACTTTGGGTGTAGGCGTCGTAACCGACGATGCGCACGTGGTGATCGGGATAAGCGCGATGGCAAGCCTCAAGCTCACTCACCACAACGTTGAGATCCTTTTCACCGAAGAAAGGCAACTTCCAATAGGACCAGTAGGTGGCCATGGAATTGCTGGGATGGACGTGCTCGACGAGCGGACTCCAACCCTGGGCAATGATGTACGCGATCTGGTCGTAGATCTCGTCCTGGGTCATCGGCAGAAGAAAGCCGAAGGTCTCCAGGGTGGCGACTGTTTTGTAGTCACCCACGGTGCTCTGGAAAGGCATGGGGATCCTGGGTAGAAGTAAAAAATGTGGCC
>NYUU01000137.1 GCA_002684175.1 Synechococcus sp. CPC35 | reverse complement strand
CCCAAGTGCTCCTCCACCTTGCTCCACGGCCCACATGGGCCGAGGCAGCGGCAGCACGTCTTCGAAGTGTACGCCTCCGGTGTGGGCGACACCACGAAGATGTCATCCCGGGCGGTTGCCCTTTTTTGTCTCGTGAGATGCCAAGAGGGCATCGGCCGCGCGGCCTCGCGCGCCCGAGATGACGCTGACCGTGCGCGTGCCCGACGACGACGACGCGCCCGTCTCGCCGACCGAGCTCGATCTGGCGACGGGCGTCTACGGCGCGCGCCTTCCGCGCTCGCCGTTTATCGACGGGTGGCGGGGCCACAGCGAGGCCGTCTTGGCGCGCCTGCGCTTCCTGCACGAGCAGGACCGGCGCGCCGAACGCGCCGAACGCGCGGGCGGCTTGTCGCGCCGCGCGCGGGCCCTCTGGGCGCGCGCCGTAACGTCGCGGCAAAAGGCGCGACCCTCGCGTGTAGCCTTGTCAAGATAGGGATCGTGATGGCCTCGCGTTATCGAGTAAAGGATCCACGGTGACGGCCAAAAAAAGGGGGCGCGGCGCGCTCACACGCTCACTGCTTGGCGCTGCAGAGCTCGCAGATGCCGACGCGTTTCGCAAAGGGCTTGAGCAGACGGCGCTGGCCGACGAGCATGACGGCGGCGAAGAGTGCGACGGCCACGAGCACGCCGCCGACGGCGCGCACGACGGCGACGTCGTGCGCACGAAGGAGCAAAACGGCCGCGAGCGTCACGAAGATGGCCACCTCGACCGCGAGCAGGTAGGATATGCGCAGCATGGGCTCGGCCTCCTTGGGATTCCTCAACCGCGGCCCATAATTTTGGCGGCGCGGCCACGGCAAAGGACGCGAGTCCAGATTGTGCAGGGTGGAGGGGGGGGAAGAGGGTGACGATGCGCGTGGCGCAAACAGCGGCCTTTGTCATCGGCCACCTGTGGATCGGGGCCGCCGGCACCATTTGGTGCGCCGCGCTGGCGGACGCGCTCGCGGAGCGGGTGGGCGTGCGCATGGCGGGCGCGTGCTTCGGCGCCGTCTTCTGCGTCTGGGCGCACGCGTGGTGCGTCGCGCTTGTCGCGGCGGAGCGGCCGGTCCGGCCGTTCCGGCCGCGCCTCAGATTCGGCCGCGCGCGCAGTGTTGCGCGCACCGGGGACCCGATGATGCACGTGCGCTACTGGGAGAGCCTGCAGCGCTGCGAAGTGATTGCGCTCGAAAACATTTGGCAGCGCAAGGTGGCGCGCATCCGCTACATGCGGGCCTTCCGGGGCTTCTACCACACCTTCCCGCTGGACGTCGTCCGGCACATTGCGCACTGCGCGAGCACGGGGCCGTGCGTCTACGACTGCAGAAAGGCCGACGGTCGCACGCACGACCTCTACTATCGCACGCAACAGCTCTTTGTCTACACGCCGATCTGACCACGGCCACGCAAGGAAGTGGAAAGGTTCACCAATTCCAGTTTCTCCCTCCCCCCCTCCGTTTCACGATACCTCGAGCACACGCATGGCGGCGGCAATCGTGCCGCCAATGGTGGAGGCGGGCGGCACCACGTGCGTGGCCACCTCGTGCTCCATCGACGCCTCGGCCGCGAGGCGGTGGAGGCGCTCGACCTTCTCGCGCGCGAGGCGCGCGAGCTTCTCCGCGTGCTCGACCGCCTGCTTCTCGTCGAAGCGGTCCGAGCGAATCTCGTGCTGCTCCGGCAGCACGTGCACGCCGTGCTCGAGCTGGGAGGCCGTGGCCTCCAAGCGGGGGCCGGCGCGGCGCGCCTGGCGCGCCGCCTTCTTCTCGGCCTTCTTCGACTTGGGAGGCGCCTGCCACGGCGTGTACGCCTTGGGCGCCTGGGCCGCCCTGGCGGCGCGCGAGAGCGCCGCCTCGTACTTGCGGCGCGCGTCCTTGAGCTTCTGCTCCGCCGCCGCCTGCTCCATCCGCGCATCGTGAATCTCCTCGCGGCGGCGGCGGTCCGCCTCGGCCTGCGCCGCGCGCCGCTCGGCCTCCGCCTCCACCGCCGCCGCCTGCTGGTCCTTCTGGGCCGAGCCCAGCGTCGTCGTGTCGACCTCGTCGAGCACCACCGATGGCGTGCCCGTAATCTGGTCGAGCTCGCGCTGCGTGAGCGGGCGGCCGCCGAAAGCGGCGACGATGACCGCAGCAGGGTGGGCTGCGGCGAACGTCGGGTGCGCCGGGCGGATGATGATGGCGCACGGCGAGTTCTTGAGCGAATTGTCGCGCACGAGTTTGACCCAGACCGGATAGTAGTTGAAGTAGAACTGGATCGTGATGCGCGTGTCGGACGACCAGAAGGAGCGGCCGGTGTCGTGCCAGTCGACGGAGAAGCCGGCGCCCTCGACGCTGCGCGGGCCCTCGGTGTAGATGATGTGCATCGCGTGGTTGAAGATCTGCTCGAGGTGCCCCTCGCTGAGGATGTTGCCGCCGCACTGCATGTTGCGCATGATCAGGCCGCCGCCCACGGGGTGGCCGGGCGACATGACCACGTTGCACGGCATCTCGACGAGCGGCAGGCTGAGGTCCGCCCGACCGCCGTCGGTGTACCACTTGCCTATGCCGAACATCGAGCGGTCGGTGTAGAGCCTTACCATGCACTCGCGCTCGAGCTCCTGCAGGATCGTGGTCGTGTTTTCGTGGTTGTGATCCGTGAAGACGTTGCCGATCGAGTCGCCGAGGATCGGCTCACCAATGTCGTACTCCTGGTGTTGCGAGCCCGACTGGTTGTCCGAGCATAACGCCCAGCCGCCGCCCGTGTCGGTGAAGTTGTACTTGTGCGTCGACACGATGGTCTCGCCGCTCGTCGTGTGGTTGGTCTGCATGAGCGTAGCCATGGCTGCCTTCGTTTGCGTCGGTCACCGAAGTGGCCGCTTTGCGACTTTCTGCTACAACCGCGGTCTCCGGAAAGTGCCCGCTTTGAGACTTCTTCTACAACCGCGGCGTCTGTAAGCGGCGCTTCTGAACCGCCGCGCCGGACGCTCATCTCGCTTGTCTGGGTGGCGGAGGCCGCGCTTTCAGGCGGAATGTCACAGCGCTGCCTTTTGACGCAGGCGGCAAAACTCAGGGAACTGCGCGACAAGCTGCTCGCCACAAAGGGCGAGCATGGCGAAGCCGTTTTGATTGTGCTGACGCCGTACGCTCTCCTCGTCGGCTGCGCATACGGCGCATACACGGAAATGCTCAAGGATCGCGCCACGGCATATGATTCCGATTGACGCTGAACCCGACACATCTTGCGCTCTTGGAATCGTCTGGGCTGCACGTACTCGGAGAGGGCCTTGGCTTCGTCGCTCGCGGCGCACGCGCCGAGGCCTCCGGGAAAATATTTTGTATTACCATGAGCAAACACACCAATGCAAATCTTTGTCAAGACCCTCACCGGCAAGACCATCACGCTCGAGGTCGAGCCGTCGGACTCGATCGAAAACGTCAAGGCCAAGATCCAGGACAAGGAAGGGATAGAGTGGTGTCCCGAAAAACATCCTGCCGCCGTCATGTAGGCGCTGACGAGCGGATAAACAGTTGCGGTCCTACGGAGACAATCCATACCCAGATGTTAGTCCGCGTGCCCACACGCGGGCGAGGTGGCCAAATTGCGGGAAACCCCTGAGAGCCTGAGCTACACCCTTTGCCCTGGAAACGGGGCAAAGCACCCACGGTAATGACGTCGGGTACTGTAACAACGCTCAGGATTGGGCAATCCGCAGCGAACTCCTAAGGGTTTATTTACCTTACCTACGGAGAGCGTTCAACGACTACACGGTCACCGGTTGGGAGGAGTTGGTAGCTCCAGTTCCCGGCTCAAGATATAGTCTAACCCCTGGGGAAACTCAGGGTCCTGGTTCGTCGACCACCGGACCAACAACGCCTTATCTTTGCGGGTTAGCTTGCTTGCCCTGAAAAGTCACCTGCCGAGGGAGCAAGTAGGCTCTGCTCCTCGGACAAATTGTAAGGCCGCCTACAACGAGACTCGGCTTGTGGCTATGTGTCTCCTCAGCGGGAGATGCGAGACAGCTTAGAATGTTCGGGAACCCCCTTAGAGCCCGCGCTACCACTTGACACGAGGGAAACCCGTGGCAATAGGCAAGGTAATGACTTCGCTCATGGTAACAACGCGACGGGATTGGGCAATCCGCGGGTAAAGCGCCTACAGTCCGCTACTGGTGATGGATACGGCGCTCCCTCAACGACCGCACGGCTGTCGGGGAACGATGAAGGTCTAACCACCCCGAGTTCTCTTGAGATACAGTCTGGCCCACTGGGAAACCAGCGGGAATCGCTTCTAAATGGCACGAGAGTGCGTTTGAGAGGCATATCGAAGCAGCTTGAGGATGGCAGAACATTGAGCGACTACGCAATTGCTAAAGAATCCACGATCCACCTCGTACTTCGGCTGAGAGGCGGGGAATGAGCGTAGAATGCAATTCTGCGTCGATTGCACCCACTTTCAAGGTCTTACTCACCATTGAAGGTTTTCTGCGTATGTCGTCAGATTAGTCCACTTTTTTCGCTGAATTTCTCTCGAGGGAAACAAAACCGCATAGCTTTCGCTTTTGAACGCATAGCTTTCGCTTTTGCTCTTTCGGAACGCCATAACATGCGACTGGAGTCTGTTCGTCGCAGAGCGAGGCGCGCGTTTCGATAACACGTGCGCGCAGTTTGTTCGTGTACCGTTTTGTCTGTGGTCATTTTGATATCAATTCGATGGGAGAGGTCTTTTGATTTTGTTGTTGTGTTTCGCAACGTTCACTGACGAAATCATGAAATGTGCGCACAATGGTAGTCGATGGTGCGTGGGTGCAGCCCAGACGATTCCAAGAGCGCAAGTTGTGTGTCGGGTTCAGCGTCAATCGGAATCGCCATCAACACCGCCCAGAATCATTTGAAAATGATTTCTCCGCTGCTCAGCGGCTTGCACCTGGCCGGCATTCCGTCTTCTGCAATTCACGTATTCATCGGGGGCGCACAGCGCGCGCCATCTCAGCACCCTTGTGTGCGGTTTCATCACGATCCGCACGACAATATCGATTTCAACGTATTTTACGGTTTGTGCGACGATCGCCGGCTCCTTCACGCGCATGTTGCCTGGCTCTACTTGCATGGCTCGTCCGCCATACAATCAGGCACACAATTCCATCGATTCTACACGCAACTCGATCCTAGGACCTCAAAGCTGTGCGGATCGTGGAACGCTAATTACGGCGTCTACGCGAGTTCAGATATTGCCGCCATTTGCCCCTTGTTGAAACCCATTCGCAATGTGCAGCACAACAACAGCTTAGACATGAAGCTAGTGGCCTATCGTTACGAAGATAAGCTCTTCGAATGGTTGAATGCGACCAGTTCTATTCTACCAGCATCATACTCGAAGCACTGCCATGTCCAAACCGCACGAACCCGTCGCTACGGGGGCACCATGC
This sequence comes from Synechococcus sp. CPC35, assembly GCA_002684175.1. Classification (GTDB taxonomy): domain Bacteria; phylum Cyanobacteriota; class Cyanobacteriia; order PCC-6307; family Cyanobiaceae; genus Parasynechococcus. Next base: position 4,364 of record NYUU01000137.1, on the reverse strand, counting down.
GACTGGAGTGGACATACCCCGGCGCAGGTCTCTGCAAGTACAAATCTATTAACAACCACCTGAGGGGTGTCGCGCATAGAACGATCGGCGTTTGAAGTGAGCGTGGACACTGAAAGGGTTACGGCGGTCGTGGTGTGTGCAGGGCGGCGCAGAGGGGGCGCGCGTTTCGATAACACGTGCGCGCAGTTTTTTCTTGTACCGTTTTGTCTGTGGTCATTTTGCAATTCGATGAGATCTTTTTTTCAGATTCATTAGAGAAACACCACCCCCAGCCACCACCCGCCGACTGGACTCAAAGCAGAGAATCATGTCCGACGCCGACGAGCCTCTCCTCCAGCACTCGATGCAGCGCCTGCAGCTCTTCCCCATCCGCGCGCCTGAGGTCTGGCAGATGTACAAGAAGGCGGTCGCGAGCTTCTGGACGGCCGAGGAGATCGACACGGCAGCCGACCTCGACGACTGGCATGCGAAGCTCACCGCGGACGAGCGCTACTTCATCACGCGCGTACTCGCCTTCTTTGCGCAGGCGGACGCCATCGTCAACGAAAACTTGGCGGTGCGCTTCATGGCCGAGGTTCAGATGCCCGAGGCGCGCAACTTTTACGGCTTCCAGATCGCCATCGAAGCCATCCACAACGAGGTCTACAACCTGCTCATCGACACCTACGTCCGCGACGTCGCCGAGAAGGCCGACCTCTTTGGGGCCATCGAGCGCGTGCCCTGCGTGCAAAAGAAGGCGCGGTGGGCGATGCGCTGGATCGACTCGTCCGGCTGCTTCGCCGAGCGCCTCGTCGCCTTTGCCATCGTCGAGGGCATCTTCTTCTCCGGATCGTTCTGCGCCATCTTTTGGCTGAAGAAGCGCGGCTTGATGCCGGGGCTCACCTTTTCGAACGAGCTCATCTCGCGCGACGAGGGCATGCACTGCGACTTTGCGTGCATGCTCTACCATCAGCTGCTCACGCCGCTCGAAGATGCCAAGGTGCACACGCTCGTGCGCGACGCGGTGGACAGCGAGAAGGAGTTTGTGTGCGATGCGCTGCCCGTCGACCTCATTGGCATGAACAGCAACCTGATGTCGCAGTACATTGAGTTTGTCGCCGATAGGCTGCTCGTCGCGCTCGGCGCGCCGAAGCTCTACAACGCGAGCAACCCCTTTGACTGGATGGAGCTCATCTCACTCCAGGGCAAGACCAACTTCTTTGAGAAGCGCGTCGGCGAGTATCAGAAGGCGGGCGTTATGGCATCCATAAACGACGAAAGCCACACGGCGCGCAACTTTACACTGGAAGAGGACTTTTGAACATGACACCAATTCACAAATTGTCGGCCATGTGGCCCCCCATTCCTCGGCCCCTCCTCACCACATTCCTCACCACACACCACACATTCCTCACCACACCTCGCCACATTCGTCACCCCGCCACCCATCACCCTTTGCTTTCGCATTCCCAAGCCACATTCACGCCAACTTCGACCTCCCTGTCCTTTGGCGCAAAGCTCGCCGTCTGTCCAGCAATGTCCAGCAACCATTCCACACCACCTCTATCCTCGGCGCAACATCGCCCCACCGCATCCCTTTGTCCCTCGGCGCGGAACTCGCCCTCCGCACACACACACTCCCAGCCTCGCGCGTCGTCGCGACTCAGAAAGCCCACAGCGAGTCGAGGAAGGCGTCGACCTCCGCATCTTCCAGCGGGCCAGGGCACGGCATGCGCGTGCGCATGGCGGCCGGCGGTGCCGGCGAGTCCGCGGGCGAGTCCTCGGCGCCCGAGTAGTTCAACGTTGCCTCCGAGTCCGTCGGCGACGCGAAGCGCTGCCGCTTCTTCGAGCCACCACTCTCCGCGTCCACCACAACGACGTCGCCTGCCGTGCGAAGCGCGGCCTTGAGGTCTTCAGCGATGGCGAGAAGCTTCTCGTGCTCGCGCGCGTCAAAGTCGCGGATGAGCTTCTGCAGCGTCTTGTTGGGCACGAGGACTGTCGACGCGATCACCTCGCGCGTGAGCGGCGAGATGATCTCCGTCTGGGCGTCGTCCTTGTCGGCGATGCGCTCGGCCTGCACCTTGAAATACTGCTCGATCGCGCGCCGCTCATACGTGAAGCCGTCGCCGGCGGTGACCGCGTCGCGCATCATCTCGTGCTCAATCGGGCAGAGCAGCTCGTTTGGGATCTCGAGCGCGCGCACGCCGAGCGCCGCGCGCGCCTCGGCGCGCTCCGCAGTCTTGCGCAGCTCGGTCAGCGTGCTGCTGCGCGCGCGGGTTACGGCCGCCTTGACCTTTGGCGTGAGGTGCACCTCCAGCTTCGGGCGCGCGGAGAGCTCGAGCGCGCCCGCGAGCGCATCAGCGTCGGCGCTCGCCGCGTCGATCGCCATCTCGACGAGCGTGTTGATCTCGGCTTGGAGCGTCGAGACGGCCTTCGTCGGGAGCAGTGTCCATCGCTCGCTGGCCAGGCTCGCGTGGAACTGGGGCGCGAGCTCCGGGCTGCGCGTCGCGTCGAGCGCGCTGCACTCGCCGAGGAGCGAGTCGATGAAGACGAGGCCCGCGCTGATCTTCTTGAGCGCCGCGATCGGGCAGCCCGTGTTGCGCGCCGAGCCGGCGGGCACCGTGTGCGTGATGTGCGTCTTCTGGTCGCACTCGGGGCAGCGGAAGGCCACGCGGGTGGTGAAGGGCGGCGCGCCGCCGTCGAGGACCGACATGCAGCGGTCGTAGCGCACCGTCACAAAGGGGCAGCACTGCAGCCTCTCCGTGCCGACGAGTCGCCGCGTGCCGACGGCGGTGGTGATGGCGTTGCAAGCCGCGTCGCACGCCGTCACCAGCTCGACCAGCCGCTCGACGCGCGCGCGCATGGACAGCGGGGTGAGCGGGTCGGAGAAGCTAGCCCGTGAAAAGTCGATGGCCTTCTCGGCCTCGGCGAACGACTCGGCAAGCTTGACCTTTGGCAGGTTGCATCCCGCTCGCGTGCGGTGCCTCACGTTGCGCTCGAGCGCGTCCACATCAGACTGGAAGGCCGTCCACTTGTTGAGCATCTCGACGAGCCGGTCGCGGGCCGGGCCAGTGTTCTTGATCGCGGCGAGCGTCGCCGGCGAGCTGGCCGACCGGTCAGTGCGGCGCGCGTCGGCGCCAGCGATGAGTAGCCTCGCGCAGATGATCGTGTGGCCGGCGTACGCTGCCCAGTGGAGCGCGGTCAGGCCGTGCTCGTCCGCGAGGTCGACCGTCGCGCCGAGCTCGATCAGCGCCTCGACGGCGACGGCGTTGCCGCGGTACGCCGCAGCGCGCAGCGGCGTCGGCTGTTGGTTCTCGAAACCGACTGCCAGCCCCACGCCGGCAGCCACCAGCGCCTCGCCGAATGCCTGCGACTTGCAGCCGCTCAGGTAGACGCGGCGGGCGTGCATGCACTTGTTGGCGGGCGGCTCGGTTGACGCGCGCGCGACGCCCGACGAGGCGAGGAGCGTCCCCATCGTGCCGCTGTAGACGCAGTCCACGCTGATGCCCTTCTTGACCACGAGCCGCTTGATGAGCGCGACGCCGCTCTCCTTCTCCTCGTGCCGGTCCTCGGCAGCGGAGGCGCAGAGCTGCTCGATGAGCACCTCGCGCTCCTCTCGCGTGTCGCACGCGCGGAGGTACAAGTCGCGCAGCAGCACGAGGCGGCGCTCGGCCAGCGTCGCGAGCTCGTCCGCGCCGACGGCGCGCGCCGGTGCGATCGCGGCGCGCAGGTCTTCGAGCTGCCCGGCAATCGTGCCGAGCGCACCCGCGCCGAGCGGCGCGCTCACGTCGCGCTCCCACCACTTGTCCGTCTCGATCGCGTTGGTCGCCAGCTGGAGCTGGAGCTCTGCGAGGAGCTTCTCGGCGGCCTCGAGCTGCGTCGCCGCGCGCGCCTCGACAGTCTCGTCCACCGTCCATGGCATGCGCCCCTCGTGCTCGTCGCTCCCAGCACGCACGCCGAGTCCCTGCTCGCCCGCGCTTCGGATCGCCGCGGTGAGGGCGGCCACGCGCGCCGTGGTCGCCTCCGGTTGAAGGTTACCACAACTGATGACATGCTTGATGCGCAGCGCGTCGTCGAGCATGTCGAGCGCCTCCTTCTTCGCCTTGGCGTGCGCCATGATCGCCACGAAGTCGCCAAGGCACTCGACGTCGCCCTTTGCACGGCGGCGCCCATGGTGGCCTGCCTCATGTGCCGCCGTGAGGCGCGCGGTCCACCCCTTGAGAGCCGTGCGGCAGCCGGCGTCGTGCGTGAGGTCAATAGCCGTCTTGCCACGCGCGTTTGTCTTACTGTGGTCGGCACCGAGCTCGAGCAGCGAGCACACGATGTTGGCGTGGCCTGCGGCGGCCGCCGCGTGGAGCGCCGTGTCGCCGTACTGGTCGCCCTTG
>NYUU01000136.1 GCA_002684175.1 Synechococcus sp. CPC35 | reverse complement strand
CTTAGAAATGTCATGGTGTCCACCACTTGCTCCTTTGGATGCTCTGGTCTTAGGCAAGTGAGCGCAGAGGTTCATTTGGCGGAGCCGAGGGCTCTTTAGTGACTTAGTCAAGCTGTCGGTGAACGGTGAGTAAACGGTTATCCCAGTAACGACAGGTCTTCAAAAGAACCAGCCATAACTGTGAAGGCCTATTCCCAATAAGTTGACACCGATGTAACAAACAGCGATCACCACTAATCCAATCACGGCTACAAGCGCCGGTTTCCGTCCCTGCCAGCCACGGGTCAATCGAGTGTGCAGATAGGCCGCATAGACGAGCCAGCAAATCAGCGCCCAGGTTTCTTTTGGATCCCAGCTCCAGTAACTTCCCCAGGCTTCATTTGCCCACACAGCGCCGCTGATGATTCCGACGGTGAGTAACAAAAATCCAGCTGTAATCGTTCGGTAGCTCAGGCTGTCCAGTTGTTCAGTTGTGCTCAGGTTCACTGAATGAAGCTCAAGGCTGCCTCCATCTGTTGCCGATATCGCTCGCCGATATCCTCCGCTTCCAATCGAACTGCTCCGCAGTTCCAGATATTCGTCGCGATCGGTCACGAGAACCGCCAGTGAAAGAACGGAGCCAACCAGCAATGCGGCGTAGCTCACCATGATTACGCTCACGTGCATCACCAGCCAGCTCGATCGCAGGGCAGGAACCAGTGGTGCTGCGGTTTGCAGTTGATCTGGCAATGCAAAACTTGCAAAGGCGATACAACCCAGTCCCATCGGTGTCGCTGCAGCGGCCACGATCGGGTAGGGCCAGGAGCGTTCCACGAGCAGCTGGGTCAGCGTGCAGGCCCAGGCCAGGAAGCAGAGCGATTCATAGAGGTTGCTGATCGGGAAATGCCCCGATTGCCACCATCGCAGGACAAGTTGGGCCGTCAGCAGCAGGTTGGCGATCGCCACCATCACCCTGACGGAGCCTGCTCTGGACTGGCTGGAGACGGCCCAGAAGGCAAGAGGCATGGCCAGCAGAAGCAGACTGAATGCCGCAAAACCGAGGCTTGTGACCAGTTCAAATGGTGTGTTGATCAAACCGTTCGGGATGATTGCTTGATTCTGCCGCGTCTGCTCAGCGGCTGGCTTGCTTCAGCAACAGGCCACCTGCACTCAGAGAGATCAAGACAGGAAGCCAGGCTGCCGCTATCGGCGGCAGAATGCCTTTTACTCCGAGTGAGCTGAAACTGAAACTCAATAAATATGTCGCGAAAATCAACAGAATGCTGATTCCAAACCCCCAACCCCAACCTTTTTTTGCCCCTGGTCTTGCCCCAAGGCTGCTCCCGATCAGTGCAAAGATCAGGCATGACATTGGAAAAGTGAATTTTTCCTGAATACGAACGGCCATCCGCCTCGCTTCCTTTGTGTTGCCAGCTTCGATGTAGAGCCGCTGGGCTTCATACACCTGCCCAATGGTCATGTTGTTGGCATCGCTTGGCAGCTTGGCCACCTTGAGTGGGCCTGAGCTCAGCGGATACAGATAACGATCGAAGTCGACGCGTGTTGTGCTGCCATTGGTGTTGAGAGTGAGGATCTGTCCATCAAGAAACTCCCATTTCGCTTCGGGTTCATTCCAGATCGCTCGATCGGCGACCAGCATCTGACGGAAGCCGCTCCGCGAAAAATCAAGCACGGTTACATCCACCATTTCACCTTTGTCGAACCGACGTGAATAAAACAGTTGCTGTAACCCTCGACCCAGATCAGTCCCCTCCCTGGTCATCATCCGACCGAAACGTGAATAGATGATGTCCTTTCCCTTTTCCGTGGCGAGCGAACGGCCCAGAGCCCGTTGAAGGGTCACCTCCGCCGTGCGGTTGCTCTGGGGCACGATCCAGTCGTTCAACACGAAGGTGAGAACGGTGAGCGTCAGAGCCAGAGCCATTGCGGGAATGATCAACCGCGTGGTGCTGACCCCCACACTGCGCAGGGCTGTGAGTTCGCTGTTGGCGGAAAGTCGGCTGTAGGCCAGCAAGGTGGCCAACAGCGTTGCCATCGGCAGCGCGATGACTAAGAAGCTGGGCAGTTTCAGCGCCACCATCTGCAAGGCAACCCATGGAGACAGGCCGGACTCCACGATCCGGCGCACCAGCTCAAACAGCACGCCCCCTGCCAGTCCAAACACGGTGAAGGCCGCGATGGCGAACAGAAGAGGCCCCATGATTTCGCCGATCAGCCAGCGATCCAGAAGTGGTATCCGTCTGAACTGCTTCTGGAGAACGTTGCTCACAGCTGAAAATCCTCCCCTAGGTAGTGGCGACGAACAAGAGGATCTGAAGCCACCTGGTCGGAACGTCCTGAAGCCAGGATCGAACCATCGTTCAGGATGGTGGCGCGGTCTGTGATGGCCAGGGTTTCCCTCACGTTGTGATCCGTGATCAGGATCCCCATTCCCCTCGATCGCAGAATCTGGATCAACCCCTGGAGGTCAGCCACAGCCAGGGGGTCCACCCCTGCGAAGGGTTCATCCAGCAGTAGGTAGCGCGGGCCCTCTTCGCCGACGGCAAGGGCTCGTGCCACTTCACATCGCCTGCGTTCACCACCGGAAAGCTGGTAACCACGACGGTCCATGAATGCCGTGAGGTGGAATTCCTCGATCAGCTGTTCACGCCGCTCGCGAGACCGTTCGGATGAGAGATCGGTCTGATCAAGTGCGATATCGAGATTCTCACGAACCGTCAGTTGACGAAACACGCTCGGCTCCTGCGGCAGGTATCCGATTCCAAGGCGTGCCCGTTCGGGCATCGACAACTGGGTGACCATGCGGCCATCGAGGCGGACCTCACCCTGATCCGGTCGCAACAGACCGATCACCAGGTTGAAGGTTGTGGTCTTCCCGGCACCATTGGGACCAAGAAGTCCGACAACTTCTCCCGGGGCCAGATCCAGATCAATCCCATTAATAAGCTGGCGTCCACCCAGGGCGATGGACACCTGCGCCAAGGCGAGACTCATGAATCGGGAGTGCTCGTTTCAGGGCTGTTGTTCAGGTCCAGTCTCCACTGGCTGAAAACCTGCCGGCCCTCGGCTGGTGTCGCTACAGCCCGTTCCTCGTCGAGCAGGTAAATCAACCTCTCTGCCTGCATTCGATTGCCGTCATCCTGAACCACATCCACATCCCCACTGAGAACAATCCTCTCCTCCTTTGTGAAGTACTGGGCCTGACGGCTGGTGGCCACAACACCGCGGTCGACATGGATGAGGCGGACGTTGCCGCTGGCCGTGATCACCCCTGTGCTGTTGTCGGCCGATTGCTGATCGGATTCGATCGTGATCAGGCCGGCTTCCGGAATCTGTTCAGCATTGAGAGGACCCCAGGCGAATGCAGCAGCAAGCACCGGAAGCAGAAAGGCAAGATTCCGTCGCCGGAGGGGCTTGATGGCGGCCACGCGACTGATCATTTGATGTGAGGACACTACTGAGCTGTCAGGACTTCGGACGCAGGGAGGGGACAGTGATGCACTCGGGATCACCATCCTGTTGAAGGGTTTCAAGGCGCTGGCGTACACATCGGCAAAGATCATCAAGATCAATTCCCAGATCAGGGGTGCCGGGGCGAAGCAGTCGGCCCAAAGCTTCTCCGAAGAGAATGGTTGCTCCACGGGTGTTTCCCCGTTGCAGATGAAGCTGCGCTACGGCGACCTGAATGATTCCCTGCAGGGTTCGGCGCTCAGGATCCGCTGTTTCATGCCATAGATCCTCAAAGACGTCGTGGGCTTCATACCATTCGGCAGCATTGAACAGGGTCATTCCCTGAATGAAGCGAGGGTCGGCCTCGGGGATCAACGTTTGGCCATTTTCTTGGCGGGCAGTTTCCGCAGCCTGATGGATTCAGGCGTCACCTCGAGCATCTCATCGGGGCCGATGTACTCAAGGGCCCGTTCAAGGGTCATCTGCACAGGAGACTGCAGTGTGTCGAGTTCCTCTGCACCGGCGGAACGCATGTTGGTGAGCTGCTTGGACTTGCAGACGTTGATTTCGAGATCCTGCGGGCGGCTGTTCTCACCGATGATCATGCCCTTGTAGACCTTTGTGCCGGGAGTGATGAAGAACTGGCCGCGATCCTCCGCATTCTTCAGGGAGTAGAACGTCGCCGTGCCCTCTTCAAAGGCAATCAGGACTCCGTTGCGTCGGGTTTCGAAATCTCCAAGCATTGCCCGGTACTCGAAGAAGGAATGACTCATGATCCCTTCGCCGCGGGTGGCGCGGATGAATTCACCGCGGAAGCCGATAAGCCCTCGGGACGGCACCACGAACTCCAGTTGGGTGCGGCCGTCCTGACCGGTTTCCATGTTCTGCATCTCTCCCTTGCGCATGCCGAGTTTTTCGATGCATGAGCCAACGGCGGCCTCAGGTACGTCCATCACCAGCGTCTCAACAGGTTCGCAGGGTGTGCCGTCGATGGTGCGGAAGATGACCTGCGGCTGGGAAACCTGGAACTCGTATCCCTCGCGCCGCATTGTTTCAATCAGGATCCCCAGGTGAAGTTCTCCCCTACCGCTGACGGAGAAGCGATCCGGTGAATCCGTGTCTTCAACACGCAGGGCAACGTTGGTCAGCAGCTCACGCTGCAGGCGGTCGCGAATCTGTCGGCTGGTGACGAATTTGCCTTCCTTGCCTGCAAATGGTGAGTCGTTGACCACGAAGGTCATCTGCAGGGTGGGTTCATCCACCTTGATCAGTGGCAGTGCTGTGGGCTCATCCGGGCAGGCGATGGTTTCACCGATATTCACATCGTCGAAACCGGCCACGGCAACCAGATCCCCAGCACTGGCCTGCTCGATATCGACGCGTTGCAGGCCTTCGAAACCAAGCAGCTTGCTGATCCGCCCTTTTTTGACCACCCCATCGTCCTTGATCAGGGCAGCACTCTGTCCCTGCCTGATCACACCGTTGTGCACACGACCGATGATGATCCGACCGAGGAAGTCGGAGTAATCAAGGGTCGTGATCTGAAGCTGAAGAGGTTTATCGACATCACCCACCGGCGGGGGGACATGGCGCAGGATCGCATCGAATAGCGGCCTCATGTTGTCGCTCTCTGTTTTCATGTCGGGTTTGGCGAAGCCCCCCAGACCGCTTCCGAACAGATAAGGGAAGTCGCACTGATCGTCATCGGCTCCAAGCTCGATGAACAGATCAAGAACCTTGTCCACGGCGGTTTCCGGATCGACGCGGGCACGGTCGATCTTGTTGACGAAAACGACAGGACGCAGTCCCTGCTCGAGGGCCTTCTTCAGAACAAAGCGTGTCTGAGGCATAGGGCCTTCGTTGGCATCAACGACCAGCAGACAGCCGTCCACCATGCCCAGAACCCGTTCCACCTCACCGCCGAAGTCGGCGTGTCCTGGGGTGTCAACGATATTGATTCTCGTTTCGTTGTAGGTGACAGCTGTGTTCTTGGAGAGGATGGTGATTCCCCGTTCACGCTCCAGGTCGTTGGAGTCCAGCACGCAGGTGGGGACTGCTTCGTTGTCACGGAAAATGCCTGATTGGGCCAGCAGCGAGTCCACCAGAGTTGTTTTGCCATGGTCGACGTGAGCGATGATGGCGATGTTGCGAATCGCCTTGTGCTGGGCGCTCATGCGGCTTGACGGTTTTGAAATTGTGAAGAACGCCTGAAGGCGCAGGGCGAAAGGCTATCTCAACATGAGAAAGAAATGATGCATTCCCTACATCATTCACCGCTCGGAGTCCCCTGAAACGGGCTCTGTTCGATTGAGGCTTGAAAAAGTCCCTGCCCCGAAGAGCGCTGTTCAGGATCCGGTTTGACTGCGAAAGGCGAATCGGCGAGCTGATTCGAACATTCTCAATGCTTCGGAACTTCCTTCAAAACGCCAGTGCCAGGGCTCGTACATCACACCCTGGTCATTTCTTTCAGGAAAGGAGAGCACAAAGTGATAGCGAGCTGCATGATCCTGCAGCCAGCGGAAGCCAGGAGTTTCTTCGAATGTCTGAGACAGGTTGGTCTCCGGGGCTGTTCCGTCTCCGAGATCCACTGCGTAACCGGTGCTGTGTTCGGAATAGCCGGGTGGAGCCGACACCTGGGCTCTTTCCTCCGCTGTCTGGTTTCGTTCGGATGCAATGTCGAAGAAGATCGACTCCTGGAGATCGAGTGATCGGTATCCGCTGATCACACGCAGGTCCACCCCATCGGCAGCAGCCGCCTGCATCATTGACCTGAGGGCTTCCGCCGCATCTATATGCAGCTCGATGCCAGGCTCGACGCTGACCAGCTGATCGGGGGTTGCCTCCATGTATGGGAAGTGGCCAAGCAAACGTCCATCCGCATCCGGACGTTCGCTGAATTCGGGAATCTCAAGGGAAGAGGATGGTCCCAGACGTCCGAGCAGTTGAGGCCCGATCATCACGGCGACCAGGCTTCCGGTGCACACCAGCAGGCAGCCCAGGATCAGACCGAGCCCTCCTCCGCCCCGGCGTGGGCGAGCAGGTCGGGTTCGTTTTGCAACGGGGATGTCTTCCCTGTTGGGGCGTCTCGCAGGGGAGGCCCGGACCAAATGGCTGCTGCGTGTTGTGTCGATCGTAAGGGCGGGTGCCAGAGGGACCAGACCCCCCGGCCCGGCGGGTGGTAGCTTCAAAAAACAGTCCAGCGGAGACGGCTGAGATGTTGCGTGTTGCGGTGATCGGCGGAGGCCCCAGTGGTTCCTGTGCCGCAGAGGTGCTGGCCAAGGCCGGGATTCAGACCTGGTTGTTCGAGCGCAAGCTTGACAACGCCAAACCCTGCGGTGGTGCCATTCCCCTTTGCATGGTTGAGGAATTTGATCTTCCGGATTCGATCATCGACCGGAAAGTCAGAAATATGAGGATGATTTCACCGTCCAACCGTGAAGTTGATATTCGTCTTGATCCTCTCGGATATGACGACAACGCCTACATCGGCATGTGCCGTCGAGAGGTTTTTGATTCCTTCCTCCGGAATCGCGCTGCAGACCTCGGCACAACGCTGATCAACGGCCTTGTTCTGAGGATTGATACCGGTGAGAAACGACAGGGTCCTTACACCATCCATTACGCCGATCACAGTGGCGCAGGTTCAACCGGGGAACAGAAGTCTCTGGATGTGGATCTGATCATCGGTGCCGATGGCGCCAATTCCCGGGTGGCCAAAGCGATGGATGCCGGCGATTACAACGTTGCCATCGCCTTTCAGGAGCGGATCAAGCTTCCGGCGGAGGAAATGACCTACTACGAGAATCTGGCTGAGATGTACGTCGGTTCCGACGTTTCCCCGGATTTCTATGCCTGGGTGTTCCCCAAATACGACCATGTGGCCGTGGGGACAGGGACGATGCAGAAGAACCAGAGCCTGATCAAGGGCCTGCAGAAGGGGATTCGTGAACGCGCCACAAAACGTCTTTACAAAGGCGAGGTCATCAAGGTTGAGGCGCATCCCATCCCTGAACATCCACGACCCCGTCGTGTCGTGGGGCGCATGGCCCTTGTGGGTGATGCCGCCGGTTATGTCACCAAGAGTTCAGGGGAAGGAATCTACTTTGCAGCCAAAAGCGGGCGGATGTGCGCCGAGGCCATCGTTGAGATCTCCCGGAACGGAGCTGTGATTCCGACAGAGAAGCAGATCAAGTCCACTTATCTCAAGCGCTGGGATCGCAAGTACGGAGCCACTTATGCGGTTCTCGACATTCTTCAGAAGATTTTTTATCGCAATGATTCAGCGAGAGAAGCTTTTGTTGAGATGTGTGGTGACAAGGATGTACAGAAGCTCACCTTTGACAGCTATCTGTACAAGCGGGTGGTGATGATGAATCCCCTGCAGCAGATCAGGCTGACCCTGCGGACTCTCGGCAGTCTGGTTCGTGGTCAGGGACTGGCGCCAAAGGATTACACACCTGTTCCTTCTGCAGTGGGTCGTTCAGAAGGTGATTTCCTTGCTGAAGAGGCAGCTCAGGCTGTCAAGGCGCAGTCCAAGGACAAGGCAACATCCAAGGACAAGTCAACATCCAGGGTCAGCTGACCCTGGTGGGGGGGGGCTCACTGACCTGCTTCGATCGTGCTTCCAACCTTGTTTTTGATCGTCTCCAGTCCAGGAGATTTGCCGACCTCTTCTTTGATTTTTTCGATGCCTTGACGAAGGTTTGTTCCCGGTGCTGTTTCTTTTCTTGTGGTTGACCATACGTTGATGGCATAAACAGCAGCGCCGGCAATGATGACCGCGGCGATCACCATCCCCAGCCCATTGCCTCCCTGCTTGATGACGATGGGCTGCTGATTCTGCTGGGGAGTCGGATCCGACATGATGTTCCTGATTGAATCCTTCATCTGTAGCCAGATCCGCTCCCGGCGCCAACATCCAGAGCCCTGAAAAAATCTCGTTGACCTTTGTTCGCAATCAGGTTGGCTGTCTATTCTGAGAGGAGAACCATATGTGTTTTTGTTTCATGCATTCCTTCCTATTGTCGATGCGAGGCTTCGGGGTATTGATCACAGGCTCCGTCCTGATGCTCGCTTCATGCGCAAAGAACCCTGATCAGGCAAAGGTCACGGCTGAGGGCGAAACAATCATGTCTTTTGTTGAATGGGAGAACATCAAGGATGGATGTGAGATCGATGGGACTGAGGTTTACACAAGGCTTGGGGCTAACGGACAGTGGCAGAAGAAGGCGCAGCTCTGGGATAAAGAATGTGTGAAAAAAGGAATGCAGAAAAAAGGTTATGCCAAGGCTGTTGTCTTTGATCCTGATGAACTTTCGGAATTCAAGAAAGATGTTTGTGAATTATATGATCAGACAACAGTCGTTATGGATGGGAAAACAGTTGAAAGAAAATATGGAGAGGCTTTTGAGGTGTGTGAGAGTTGAAAATTATATCAATCAGTGCCTGGGCAATCTTCTCTTTAATTGTTGCTCCTGAAGTTGCTTGGTCTGAGTTAAAAAGGTCGGGCGATCAGGCTCCACAGTTTCTGTTTGTGCTGCATTCTGATCAAGGGAGTTATGTAACAGAAGCTGGTGGTATGGAGATCTTGCAATTTCCCAAGAAGCGTATTTCAGCTGTCGAGATGTTCTCCAATAGAGCTCAGAATGTCCGATCTGAATTTCGTCAGCCCCGAGTCAGAGGCCTTTGGAAATTGCGCGATCTGACGTTCAATAAAAGTGCAAAAGCAACTCTTTCGGCTTCACACCTGAGAACTCAGATCGTTGAAATCAATGGAATTGAAGTGACCCCCAGCCATGTTCGCTACAAGATCGTTCCGGTTGATACAGGAACTCCGATCCCAGGCAGTCTTGCCGATGTTGTGCTGACCATGGATGCCGCTGCAACCTGGAAACCCTGCTCTGATCAGACCAAGGCCAAGACCAAGCCCAAATGCCTCGGCTTCAGCAGCCCATTGCTGAATGCGAGTGTCTGTTATGGAGACAGCATCATTCGCAGTGACTGTGCTGACTGTGCATGCTGTCCATAGGGGGCTATTTCACAGGGGTTGTTTTTCAGGAGCTGTTTCACAGACAGTGAGTGATGGATGGCTCAGGGAGTCATCGCGACTGCAGGGCTCCGAAATCAGCAAGAACCCAGGCCTGATTGCGGAGCACAGAGAGAAGGTTGAGGCGGTTGCTGCGAACGGCAGCGTCTTCGCACATCACCATGACGCTCGATTCACCATCAAAGAATGATTCGAGTGCAGGTGTGGCCCGTTTCAACGCTCCTGCCAGCTCGGCATAGTCCCGATCCCGCGCTGCCTTTGCCACAAAATCAACGGCATCGAAGAGAGCGTGCTCGCTGGGTGACGCGAACAGGTCACGACTCACCACATCTCCTGGTTCCAGGCACCCCGAGGAAAGATCACCCTTTTCAGCCAGTCGACTGGCTCTCTGTACGACCGCCTGAACAGCGTTCAGTTCGCCTGACGATCTCAGCTCCTTCAACAGCTTCACCCGCTTGCGGACATCCTCCGGATCCGAGAGCAGCTGCTGATCGGGAATCGGGTCACCGGCCACAGCGCTGATGAGATCCGCTGCGATTCCGTCCTCCTCCAGCTGGGACACGATGCGCTGGCGCAGCAGCTGAACCAGATCAGCCAGGAGTTCCTCGGTCTCGATGGAAAAGGCGGGAAACAGCTTGCACCACTCGATGCAGGCATCGTTCAGAAACGCCTTCAGGTCG
>NYUU01000135.1 GCA_002684175.1 Synechococcus sp. CPC35 | reverse complement strand
TCTTGCACTGGTGACCAGTGGACAGTCCAGGCTTCGGATCAGCGGCTTTTGGCCAAGTCGCTCGATCAGATCGAGATCCTCCATCAGGCTCAGGGGGCGATACCCCCCCACAGCTTCATACAGCTGGCGATGGATCAGCAGGCCCTGATCTCCATAGGGGCGCTGCATCCAACCACTGCGCACCCTCACGGCCCACTCCAGCAAACGAAGCATCGGGCGTCGTTCATCCACCCTGAAATCGAAGCTCCAGGCCTGACTGGCGGATCTTTCCATGGCCATCACGCCCTTCACCCGTTCCGTCCAGATGGCAGGAATGCGGCTATCGGCATGCAGAACCAGTAACCAATCTCCTCTGCTGTGTTCCACCCCCAGACACAGCTGCTGGCCACGACCCGGAGGGTGCGCATGCAGGACCGTGGCTCCTGCGAGGCGAGCCATCAGTGCTGTTCGGTCCTGGCTGCCACCGTCGACAACAACGATCTCGAGATATCCCGGCCATCTGCGCAGATCAGCCAGCAGCAGGGGAAGACGACCCGCCTCCTCCAGTGTCGGGATCACGACGCTCAACCCTGCCATCGCTGCAGATCCTGAGCATGGTCAATGTCGCCTTTCAGCATCACCGTGGTGGATGAGAGTCCAGCGGCATCGGCTGCTGAGAGGGTTTTCTGCAGCACATCGGTCTTTCCCCAGGGGATGCCGATCAGAGGCCACGCCTCTGGATGTTGCATCAGAGATCTGCCCACGCCGAGCAGCCAGTACCCTCCGTCTTCGGCTGGACCCAGGACCAGATCATGGCTTTCCAGGCGATCCATCGCCTGACGCAGGTCTCCAGGGCAGAGATCCGGCAGATCCGTTCCAATCATCAGACAGGAATGGCCGTCGCGGCGACTTTGCAGCAACTGCCGCTTCAAGCGACAGCCGAGGTTGCCGTGTCCCTGTTGTCGAACAACGCTGATTCCAAGCTGTCGCCCCCACCGCAAAGCGCCTCTCTGGCCGAGGCCGCTCACCGCCAGGACGGGAGGCCGCAGGAGTTCGTCCTCAATGGCTGTCACCACAGAGGCTGTGTGCCCTGTCAGTCGCCTCTGGATTCGCATGGCCCGTTCCGGGGCCTGACGCAGTCCCAGGCCCTGGGCCAGATCCCTGCTCAGCCTGCGTTTGCAGCGTCCCGGTGATGGCCAGCGGGCCATCACCACAATCTGAGACATCAGTTCCGTCTCGGCAGCTCCCGCGGTTTCACCTCAACGGTGATTTCCTTCCCGTCCCGCTGCAAGGTGAGCTTCATCGGCTCTCCCACCTGTCCCTGATCCACGGCAATCTGCACTTCGGCAGGGTTTTTGACCGCTTTGCCGTCCACTTTCAGGATCAGATCGCATTGACGGATTTCCGCCTGACTGGCAGGAGTGTCCGCAACCACCTCCACCACCAGCACACCATTCACCTC
Organism: Synechococcus sp. CPC35; assembly: GCA_002684175.1. Classification (GTDB taxonomy): domain Bacteria; phylum Cyanobacteriota; class Cyanobacteriia; order PCC-6307; family Cyanobiaceae; genus Parasynechococcus. Next base: position 6,528 of record NYUU01000135.1, on the reverse strand, counting down.
TGGAACTTTGCAGCTGCTGTCGGTGGCGTTGATCTCTCTGGCGAGCTGAGGTGTGAGGTTTCTCAGCTGCACTCCGATAAAAGGATGGGACGCCTGACCGGTGCTCACGATCTGACGGGCAATCCGCTTGGCGGAATTGATTGGGATGGCAAAACTCAGCCCACCGCCTGGTGCGGTGCGGATAAAGGTGTTGATCCCGATCACCTGCCCCGCGTCGTTGATCAGCGGCCCGCCGCTGTTGCCCGGATTCACCGCCGCGTCGGTCTGGATGTAGGGAATCCGCTGGTTGTCTCCTCCTGCATTGGTACGGCCCACGGCACTGATGATTCCGGCCGTAACCGTGTTGTTGAGACCGAACGGGTTGCCGATGGCAATCGCCCATTCCCCTGGTCTCAAGGTGTCGGAGTTCCCCAGGGCCGCCACCGGGAGGTTGTTCGCAACCACCTTCACCACAGCTACATCGGTGAGCGGGTCTCCGCCGAGGACCTTCCCCTTGAATGTGCGGCCATCGGGCAGGGTCACCGCCACCTGATCCGCTTCACGGACAACATGTTCATTGGTGAAGATCAGTCCGTTGGCGCGTGTGATGAAACCTGACCCCTGCCCCTGCTGTCTCTGACTTGAGGGCCCCAGCCCGAAGATGCCGCTGAAGGGGTTGTTGATCTCCTTCACGACATCGATGCGCACGACCGCAGGTCCGACTCGATCAACCGCCTTCACAATCACGTTCTCACCAGGCTGCAGCGGTGCACTCCGAGGCTTGTCATTCACCACCGGTGGGGTTTTGACAGGGGCTTCCGGTCTGAGCCCAAGCTGCTCGTTCAGAAGTGCGCATGAGGACAGCGTTGAGCCCACAAGGGCGATCCCGATCAGTCGAAGCAGCTTTGGCATCACGGCTTGTTGTCTGCTGAAGCATTTAAGACTGATTCAGTCTCCTGGCATGCGTAGATTCAGCCCAGGGGTTCTCGGATGCTGTGGTGGAGACCGGGAATGATCTCTGGGAAAGGGTCCGCAAGGGGTTGCAGGAGAAGCTCAGCAAGCCGACATTCGAGACGTTCATCCGGCCCACCGGCTGCGGCGGTTACGCCGATGGAAAGCTGAAGCTGCTGGCACCAAACCCCTTTGCCAGCCTGCGTCTGAGGGAACAGTTACTCCCCACCATCGCGGAACTGGCCAGCTCCATCAGCGGTCATCCGGTGCAGGTCACGGTTCAGGCCGAAAGCGCATCTGCGTCGCCAGAGCTGCTGCCGGATCTTGCAAACAGCGGTGGCAACATCTCGACAGCTCCACTCCAGGAGCCCACCTCACGAACCCATGCCTCAGGCCAGGGCGGGGGACCTCGCCGCTACCTCCCAGGGCTGAATCCCCGCTATGTGTTCGGTCGATTTGTGGTGGGTCCCAACAGCCGCATGGCCCATGCAGCCGCGCTGGCGGTGGCGGAAGCTCCCGGGCGGGAGTTCAATCCTCTGTTCATCTGCGGAGGTGTCGGCCTCGGCAAGACCCACCTGATGCAGGCCATCGGCCACTACCGCCTGGAGATCGATCCTGCTTCCCATGTGGCCTATGTGTCGACCGAGACGTTCACCAATGATCTGATTCAGGCGATTCGCAAGGACGGCATGCAGGCGTTCCGTGACCGCTATCGAGCAGCCGATCTGATTCTGGTGGACGACATTCAGTTCATTGAGGGCAAGGAATACACCCAGGAGGAGTTCTTCCATACCTTCAACTCACTCCATGAGGCCGGACGTCAGGTTGTGATCGCCAGTGACAGGCCACCCAGTCAGATTCCCCGACTGCAGCAGAGGCTGATCTCACGTTTTCAGATGGGACTGATTGCGGATATTCAGCCCCCGGATCTGGAGACACGCATGGCGATCCTTCAGAAGAAGGCCGAGCAGGAGCGGATGTCATTGCCCCGGGATCTGATCCAGTACATCGCTGGCCGCTTCACATCCAACATCCGGGAACTGGAAGGAGCGCTCACTCGGGCGGTGGCTTTCGCCTCGATCACCGGTCTGCCGATGACCGTTGAGTCGGTGGCTCCGATGCTTGACCCCACCGGTCAGGGAGTGGAGGTGTCGCCCCAGCAGGTGATCGACAAGGTGTCTGAGGTGTTTGACGTCAGCGCCGAGGAAATGTGCAGCAGCACCCGGCGCCGGGTTGTCAGCCAGGCTCGCCAGGTGGGGATGTATCTGATGCGTCAGGGCACGGATCTCAGTCTTCCTCGCATCGGTGATGTTTTCGGTGGGAAAGATCACACCACGGTGATGTATGCAATCGAGCAGGTGGAGAAGAAGCTGGCCACGGATCCGCAGCTGGCCTGTCAGGTGCAGAAGGTCAGGGATCTTCTTCAGATCGATTCCAGGAGCAGACGCTGAATCAGCTGCAGGAGCGCTTGTTTCCCTTCCATCCCGCCATTCTTTTGGCAGCCTGAGAGCAAACGAGTCGCCGGGCCGGCGTCAGTGCAGGCTCAAGCCTGCGTGAGCTGAAAGGTGGCAGGGGCCGGCTCCTTAACCATGCTCCCCAGCGGAATTCGTGATAAGGGATCTGAGCCTGGGGCTTGATCAAACCCTCCTTCTTCAGCTTCCAAACCAGACTCCTGTAGGGGTCGTCCTCGAGATCAAGCAGGGAGTCAGGCAGATCCCCTGCTTCCCGTGGACCGCATCCGCGACCGTCGTAGAGGTACAACCAGCCTTGAAGCTGAAGAAACGCCAGAACCGCATCGAGGTCGTTGCCGACCTGGTCTGCGATCAGATATCCCGGCGTGGTCGCATGGGGATCGATTTCAAGCAGTGCCCGCAGGCGGTGGTGGCGATCCACCATCCACAGTTCCCCTGAGGTGCCACGGACCAGAGGAACGGGTTTCCCACGCAGGTATTCGAGCCGTTCGCGCCTGGTTTCTGAAGCAAAGTCGTTCTGCCGGGCCCATACCTCCGCAAGGCCTACGCACCATTGGGTTGGGCGCAGTGTCCTGATGGGAACCTCCAGCAGTTCGGAGGCCTTTTCCTGATCAGGAATGGCCGAATAAGCGGGAAGTCGGAGCGGCACGCCTCAATTCAAAGACGATTGCACTATGGCTGACGGTGAAATCGTTGCATGATCGTTTCTGGTTGCTCATATGTTGTTCATATCGACAGAATCGATTTTTTGCTGAAACAGTCCGGCTTCGATTGCCTGAATGAATGGGTCAGATTCAGTCGTTGAATTGAGACGGCGATTCCAGTTATTGAATTTAATCATTGAACTTATTGGTTGAATTTCCTTGGATCCTGGTCATACCGATCGCGTGCGCTGATGGGTCGGGGTCGGTCTGAGCTGTCCAGTTTCGCAGTTGTTTCCAGGGCTTTTCGAAGCAGTCTTGCTGCCGGCAGTGGCATGTCCCTGGGCACTGAAATGCGATCTCTCAGATAGCGCAGGGAACTGCCGCTGCCGCTCGCCGGTTTGCAGAGGGAGCCAGACATCATTGTCGTCAGGGCCGCTCTCAGGGGCTGATCAAACCGTTCAGAGCCCAGAGGGTTGACGTTGAGAATGTTCTGCCGGTGCTTCAGGACGCGGCTCAATGCCCTCCTGCACATCAATTCGCTGTTCTGTGCTTCCTCCGGCCAGCAAGCTTCCTGCTGATCAAGGCCGAATCCCGCGTCAATTCGGGCGGACAGATCTGCAGCAGCAGGGTTCGCGTCCGACCAGCAACCTCCCATCTGTGGTGGAAGATCATGGGCGTGGGTATGGAAATCGCTCTGAGTGCCGCGATAGGTGTCCGTCGTCTCCAGGGCGCGGAACCAGCGATCGATGGCTGGATGTTCCTCCCGCAGCAGATATCCCTTGTAGTAGGCCAATGAGGCATTCATGCGTTCCACATAGGGCACAAAAATCAGATCCACGGTTCCTGGTGCCTGGGGATCGAGCCAGGGACCATCGGTCTGTTCCAGGGCTTGCTCGAATCGTCGGGCAATGTCCTGAAACTGCTGCCGGGCCTGTTGCTGCTGGCGAGGCCTGAGCCCTGGGGTGCAGAGCCAGATACACCAGGCCTGGAACAGAAGTCGCTCCAGCCGTCTCAGCTCCATGGCCGGCGGCGATGTCATCGGCAGCCCCAGGGGGCCGAAGCTCTGCTCAAGCGCCAGGAGGATGTCATCGCTTTCGGTGATCAGGCGGTTGTCCAGCTCCAGGGCTGGCAGCATTCCGGATGGCACTTTCTGAAGGAACCAGGCTTCCTTCTGCCCGTAGCAGCGCATCGTCACCTTGCGGATCCGATACGGAATCCGTTTGAACTCCAGCCACATCCAGACTTTCTGGCAGTAAGGACACCAGGCGTGATGATCGCGGTAGAGCGTGACTCTGATCTCGGATTCGTCAGTTCCGAAAAGGCGAAGATTGGCCTGAGAACTGGCGGGACCATTCAGATGATCCCCTTCACCGATTGAATGCTCGGACAGTTCTGACCAGCTCCAGGCTTCAGCCATCGGTTTTTTTAATGAGGAAAGGATGTGATCGGGAGGTTTGAGCTGATTCCTGCCCCTCAGACGGTCTGCTCGGACAGGTTTTCAGTGTTTTCTCGTTGGAGTCTGGCTGAATGGGTCACGTAGATGGCTCGTCTGGCTGCATTCCGCTTTTGGTGGTCGTGCGATCGGCAGCTCACGAGAATGAAGTGAGATTGCCCCCCTCCATGGATTCACCATTCGATCTGATTGTTGTCGGTGCCGGTTCTGGTGGTCTTGCCGCCGCCAAGCGTGCTGCAGCTCACGGGGCGCGGGTCGCGATCGTGGAGGGTGATCGCGTCGGCGGCACCTGCGTGATCCGTGGCTGTGTTCCCAAGAAACTGCTTGTTTATGGAGCGCAGGCTCGTCATCAACTGGAGGATGCACCGGCCTATGGCCTGCATTGCGATTCGGTGCAATCCGATGTCGGCCAGCTGTTCCAAAATGTGCGGGCGGAAGTGGACCGTCTGAATGAGCTTCATCTCGGTTTTCTCGAGAAAGCGGGGGTTCAGCTGGTTTCGGGCTGGGGGCGCTTCATCGATTCCCATCGCATCGGCGTCTCATCGGAGCGGGGTGGCGCAATCCTGTCCGAGATCAGCGCGGCAAATCTCCTGATTGCGGTTGGTGGTCGACCGGTGCGGCCTGATATCCCAGGAATTGAGCACACCTGGGTGAGCGATGACATGTTTGGTCTCACGGCACTGCCCGCTGAGGTGGTGGTGGTGGGAGCAGGGTTCATCGCCTGTGAATTTGCCTGCATTCTTCAGGGGCTGGGCGTTGCCGTGACGCAGGTGGTCCGCGGTCCGCGTCTGCTGCGTGGGTTCGATTCCGAACTGGCTGCTGCGGTGCTCGAAGGGATGAATGACAAGGGGATTGAAGTGCTGTTCGAACGCAATCTGACCAGGGTTGAAGGCAAACAAGGGCAGCTCACAGCTGTGCTCTCGGATGACCGGCAGCTGCCCTGTGGTGGAGTTCTGATGGCGACGGGACGTCGTCCCTGGCTTCAGGATCTGGATCTCCCAGCCGCCGGAGTGGCCGTGGAGAAGGACCGTGTGGTCGTCGATGACGATTCACGCACCTCCGTTCCCCACATTTTTGCTGTTGGTGACGTCACAGATCGCGTCAACCTGACGCCGGTGGCGATCGACGAGGGACGTGCCTATGCCGACAGTCTTTTCGCTGACCGTCACCGGCAGGTGAATCACGATCTCGTAGCCAGTGCTGTTTTCAGTGATCCGGAGCTTGCCAGTGTCGGGCTCTCAGAAGATGACGCTGTGGCTCGCCATGGCAAGGAGAGCATCAGCATTCATCGCGCCCGCTTCCGTTCCATGACCAGGGCGCTGCCGAAGTCAGGCCCGAAATGTCTGCTCAAGCTTGTGCTGGAGAAAAGCACCGATCGTGTTCTTGGCTGTCACATGGTTGGTGAACATGCTGCCGAAATCATCCAGATGGCGGCGATTGCCGTTGGTATGGGTGCCACCAAGGCGGACTTTGATCGCACGATGGCCCTTCATCCGTCGGTTTCCGAGGAGTTCGTCACGATGTGATCAGCCTGTATTTGGGAGCACAGCGATGCTGCAATGCAGGGGCTTCGGCCCTGATGCTCTCAGGCAAGGCGGCCTGTTGATGATCCCTTTGCTGCTTTTCAATGCGGTTCTCTCCGCTGGAATTGAGCGTCTGTTGCAATGGATTCGCAGGAAAAAGGAACAACCCGAGACGATGCGAATGTTCCGTTCAGAGCTGAATGATTTCGGCGCCGGTCCTGGGGGTGCCCATCTGGCCTCGCCAGCTTGGGGAGAAACCAGCTTCAGCTCAGTTCAGGGAAGTCTCCAAGCAAAATCTTGAGGGCCGGTCGGTCCAGGAATTCAATCAACAAACCTTCGCTGTGGGGAAGATGTCTTTCGGTTTCTGCGTCTTGGGGACAGGCTGCTGATCCTGAAACAGCCCAGTAAGCCCTGAAGATGGGTTTTGAATTGAGCTTGTGTGCAAAGGCTCGGAGCTGGGAATGTAAAAACCTTTCGTCGGAGCGACGCGCCACAAAGATGTAAAT
>NYUU01000134.1 GCA_002684175.1 Synechococcus sp. CPC35 | reverse complement strand
GTCTCTTCTTTCGCCAGCCTGAGAATGTTGTCGCGTGCGTGCGCCTTCAGCTCAGTCGGGAACCAGACGCCTGGTTCGATTGTCGTTTTGTTTGAGACGTCGCCCACTCGACCGCGAAGGAGCTCCAGCGCGAATGCTGCCGTCGCCAGACCGACACAGTCCTCAAGGTCAGGGTGCACACAGCGCAAGGTGACTTTTTCAGTCGTCTCGTTCTTGCCGTCACTCCTGCGGTAGGCATCGACACGCATCGCGTTGGTGGAACCGACGAGGGCATCGACCGCCCGGATGATCGGCATTGAGAACTGCGCGAAGCCCTGCATCGCCTTGCGATTGCGCAAAAGATTGACGGGGAGGAGCTTCATCGCACCAAAAAGACTGTTCCAGACCCTTGGAGCAGTGCCGAAACGGGACGCACAGTTGGCGACGCCCAGCGCATCGGCAATGGCGAACACATCAGGATTGTCGAGCAGAAAGCATGGCTGCACACCGACAACGGCCCCGAAGTCAACAAGGCGCCGCTCAGTCCAAGGCTGCTTGGTTGTGGGCAACCCGTTCTGATAAGTCGCCACTGCAGTGGCAAGCAGCAGAAAGGTGGCACTGACGATGGTGGGACCAGCACCGCCTGTACCCGCTGTGTAAAAACTGAGCTCGACAGAATCGCAGGATGCCGCTCCCCCCAACTTTTCAACCGCCAAGGCAGCCATCAAGGCACTGACTCCCGGCCAGATTCCGCAGGAGACAACAGCCGGAACCCCAGCCTCTGCAGCCTCTGCCGAGAGGGCCCTGGCACTGCGGCTCAACGAGAGCTCATCGCAGACATCGCAGTAGGGAACACCCGCGGCGATGCAGGCACGCAGCAAGTGCGGATCCGAACGCCCCTGGAAAGGACCAGCTGTATGCACCACGAGCTGTGCTGCCCCCACAGCAGCTGAAACAGTCTCTCGATCGCCATCGAGATCAACAGGAACAAAGACGAGCTCATCGAGGTTGAGCCGCTTTTTGGCCGCCTCAAAACTGGCCGCACTGCGACCGCCGATAGCAAGTCTCAGTGGCAGCAAACCTTCGGAGCTTCTGCGCGAAAGGCGATCAAGCCAGCGCACGGTGGATGCCCCGACGCGGCCATTGCCGCCAACGACAAGAACGTCAAAGGGATCCAAGAAAGGTCTTCTCGAGAGTCATGACATTCATTCAAGGCTGTCAATGACACTTTCTCTGTGCAACCTGCCAAGCACGATCGGATGGCTGCTGGGCTTCTGACTAACTTGGGGTCTCGCTGGGATATGGCAATCGGAGTGACCGCAACACCCGGAGAGACAACATCATGACGACGGAAACACTCACAGCCCTACGCCTGCACGATTGCCGCTTTGAGCGATTCGGAACAGCAATCCTGCCGGTTGACGACATGACTCCCCACAGCGACAGGGACGCCCAGCTGGTGTTTGAAAGTGTTGACCTGCGCTATTACGTGATGCGTCTTCGACAAAAACCTGCCGTGCTGTTGAACATGACGCGGCACAAACGCGCCACCCAGTGCCTGGGATCAGCCGATGCTCAACCCTGGTGGCTCGCTGTTGCAGCTCCTGATCTGCTCCCCGAACAACTGGATTACTCAACAGTTCAATTGGTGGAAGTTCATCAGGGTGAAGCGGTCCAGTTGCATCAGGGCACCTGGCATGCAGGGCCTTTCTTTCTATCTTCGACCGCGCTGTTCTTCAATCTTGAGTTGAACGACACCAACCTCACTGATCATAATTCCCATCGCTTATCACCACCGATTACATTGAAATTAACTCAATCATTATAAAATTAAAAATGCTGAAAAATTACCCCTGAAATCCATAAAACCCAATACATACGCCAGCAAAATGTCAAGATTTGAGCAATTCAAACAACTACCAAGAATTTTTTGCCCCAATTAAAATATCTGCCCAGATCATAAAGCCAACATCCAAAGCTGATTTGTATACATTGTTTTATCAGCATCCAGCTTCCGCAGCTTGCTTCAACATCTGCCTACCAAATCTGCTGTGACCGATCAGGCGAACCGGGCACCCATGATGATTGAAGTATCCATGCCTCGAGCCCATGATCCGCTCCCGAGCAGCCGTGGCCTGGGCACCGGGCCAACCCCTGGATGTCACCGAGATCGACGTTGCACCACCCCAGGCCGGTGAAGTGCTTCTGCGCATGGTGGCCACCGGCGTCTGTCATACGGATGCCTACACACTCTCCGGGTCCGATCCGGAGGGATTGTTTCCTGCCGTTCTCGGACACGAAGGTGGCGCTGAAGTGGTGGAGATTGGAGAAGGTGTGACCTCTGTTGCGTTGGGAGATCACGTGATTCCGCTTTACACACCGGAATGCCGCTCCTGCAGCTTCTGCCGTTCCGGCAAGACAAACCTCTGCCAGGCCATTCGCAAAACACAGGGAAAAGGGGTGATGCCGGATGGGCGCAGTCGATTTTCATCGAATGGAGAAATGATTCATCACTACATGGGAACGTCAACATTTTCTGAGTACACCGTGCTGCCGGAGATTGCCGTCGCCAAAATCAATCCTGAGGCTCCCCTGGAGAAGGTCTGCCTTCTGGGCTGCGGAGTCACCACTGGCATCGGTGCTGTACACAACACCGCCAAGGTTGAACAGGGAAGCAGCGTGGCGGTGTTCGGCCTTGGGGGAATCGGTCTGGCTGTGATCATCGGTGCCGTGCAGGCAGGAGCCGAACGGATCATCGGGATCGATATCAACCCCGACAAATTCACCATCGCCAGGGAACTGGGAGCCACGGAATGCATCAACCCAAAAGACCATTCAGCACCGATCCATGAGGTCCTGATCGATCTCACCGATGGTGGAGTCGACTACTCCTTCGAGTGCGTCGGCAATGTGGAGCTGATGCGCGCCGCCCTGGAGGCATGCCACAAGGGCTGGGGAGAATCAGTGATCATCGGGGTTGCCGGTGCAGGGCAGGAAATCAGCACCAGGCCATTCCAGCTGGTGACGGGACGCGTCTGGCGAGGGTCTGCCTTCGGAGGTGTTCGGGGACGCAGCCAGCTGCCTGGCTACGTGGAGAGTTTCCAGAAAGGAGAAATACCACTGGATAGCTTCATCACCCACACCATGGAGCTGAAGGACATCAATCGGGCGTTTGAACTGATGCACAAAGGCGAAAGCATCCGCTCTGTTGTGCATTTCTGAGCAAAGGGATCTGAACCATGGAATTGATCAGTAGCCATCGCTGTTTCAACGGCGAACAACGCCGCTACAGGCTGGAATCCAACCAGTTGAACAGCACAACAACCGTGGGGGTCTTCCTCCCCCCTGATGCTCTGGGCAACGACGCAAAGGCAGTCCCAGCCCTGATCTGGCTGTCGGGACTCACCTGCACCGATGAGAATGCAGCGCAGAAAGCCGGTGCACAACGACGGGCCGCGCAACTCGGCTTGGCCGTGATCACCCCGGACACCAGCCCCCGGGGAGAGAGCGTCCCGACCGATCCGGAAGGACAATGGGATTTCGGCCACGGAGCCGGTTTTTATCTGGATGCCGTGCAGGAGCCATGGTCTGTCCACTACCGAATGCACAGCTATGTGGTGGCAGAGCTGATGCCCCAGCTCTGCACAGAATTGCCACTGGATCCTTCCCGCCTGGGACTTTCAGGCCATTCCATGGGAGGACATGGTGCCCTGGTGCTGGGACTGCGACATCCGCAGCGCTTTCGCTCCGTCTCTGCTGTGGCCCCGATCAGCCACCCGAGCCACTGCCCATGGGGGCAGAAAGCATTTGGATACCTGCTGGGGAAAACCCCTGAAGCACAACAACAGTGGCGTCAGTGGGATGCGGTGGCCTTGCTGGAGGACGGCTGTCACAGAGAGAATTCGTTACTGGTGGATATCGGATCAGATGATCCCTTTCTCGAGGAGCAGCTTCGTCCGGAAGACCTGCGCATTGCCTGTAAAAACAATCATCAGCGCCTCAGCCTGAATTTCCATGGCGGATACGATCACAGCTATTTTTTCGTAGCAAGCGTGATCGATCGCCATCTGGAGTATCACGCCAAAGCCCTCGGATTGATGGCCTGATCAGGCCGACTATTAGCATCAATCTATTTCAGAATTAGCCGCACAATTGAAGACAAAAACTTCTCAATAAAGTGAGATTTTCATCGTCAACCCAACACAACAGAGCTACGGATCTGCACGCAACCGGAACTGGCTTGGTCGATCCCATTCGTCACCAGTGACAAGCCATCAAATCCACTGACTCGAAAACCAGGCATGAACCCTCAGGTTGCGTAACAACCCTCTACAGCAGGCACGCTTGCGGCAAGGCGCCGCCAATCTGGTGTGAGCTTGGACGAGCCCGTGGCAGATCAGACAGATGTGATCGTGATCGGCAGCGGTATCGGCGGTCTCTGTTGCGGCGGTCTGCTGGCCCGTGGAGGACGGGAGGTTGTGGTTCTTGAAGCCCACAGCAAACCTGGAGGCGCAGCCCACGGTTTCGGCAAGACCTACCACTTCGAATCAGGGCCATCGCTCTGGAGCGGCCTCGGTCGCTGGCCCAGCAGCAACCCACTGGCGCAGATCCTGCGTGCCCTGGGCCAGAGCCTGGAGGTGGTGTCATACCGCGACTGGGATGTGATTTTTCCCGAGGGGCATCTGCAAATCGGTGTCGGCAACGATGCGTTTTCAGCAGTGGTGCAAAACCTTCGCGGTCCTGAAGCTGTTGCCGAGTGGCAGCAATTCATGACGGTGTTGCAACCGATCGCAGCGGCAGCGAACGCTCTGCCGCTGCTTGCCTTGCGTCCCGGTGCTGATGTGATGGCGCAAGTGTTGCAACGGGGCGGCCAGCTTCTGCCGCACATGGCAGCGATGCGGCATCTCGGCGGTGCCTTTGGCCCGCTGGTGGATCGCCACCTGAAGGATCCATTCCTGCGCAACTGGGTTGATCTGCTTTGTTTCCTGATCAGCGGCCTGCCGATGGACGGAACCAACGCCGCAGCGATGGCAACCCTGTTCGGAGAGTGGTTCGAACCTGATGCCTGTCTCGATTTTCCCAAAGGCGGGAGCAAAGCGGTGGTGGCAGCCCTGGTGCGCGGCATGGAGGCCAACGGCGGAGAACTGCGTCTGCGCAGTCGCGTCCGCGAGCTGCTGATGGATGGCGATCGCGCGACCGGAGTGGTGCTGGAAAACGGTGAACAGATCCATGCCCGCCACGTGGTGAGCAATGCCGACATCTGGAGCACCCTGGAACTGATGCCTGAAGGCCATGCCCAGCGATGGCGCCGCAAGCGTGAGTCAACTCCTGCTTGCAGATCATTTCTGCACCTTCACCTCGGTTTCGATGCCAAGGGGCTCGATGATCTGCCAATCCATACCGTCTGGGTGGGTGACTGGGAACGGGGAATCAACGCCGAGCGGAACGCCGCTGTGATCTCAATCCCCTCAGTGCTCGACCCGGCCATGGCACCGCCTGGTCGCCATGTTCTTCACGCCTATACCCCTGCCAACGAGCCCTGGGAGCTGTGGGAAGGCCTTGAGCGCGATAGCCCCGCTTATCTGAAACAACGGGAGGAACGCTGCAGCGTGTTCTGGCGGGTTCTGGAACAGATGATCCCCGACATCCGCGAACGCTGTGACGTCGTGATGGAAGGGACTCCGCTGACCCACAGACGCTTCCTCAACGTTCATAACGGCAGCTATGGGCCGGCCTTACCAGCAAGTGATGGTCTGTTCCCTGGGGTGACAACCCCAGTCAAGGGTCTGTGGATGTGCGGTTCCAGCACATTTCCAGGCATCGGCATCCCTCCGGTTGCAGCAAGCGGAGCCCTGGTTGCCCATGACATTCTGGGTCGTCGTGCCCAGAAAGATCTGCTCCATGAACTGGGAATCTGATCCGAACAAAACAGATTGATCAATCGGTTCTTGAACTGGAAAGAGCGTTCAAACCCCGTTAATAAATTCAGAACAAAAAAACTAGCGGATATCAAGCTCTGATGAAACGAATGAGCTAGGAAATTTTCTTTCGAAGGTTTTTAAAGACAAAGCGAATTGAACATTCGAATCATGTTTTCACCTTTCCAAGGGAATAACAGACACGTTCAGTCCACACAAGCAACCGCGGTTGGGACCGACCCCGCCAAAACTGGAGCTGTTGTCGAAAACCTGCGGTTTTCAGCCATGCGACCAGCAGCCTCTCTCCTTGCCTCGACTCTCTTCCGGGCCGATTTAACGCCTCCCCATGCCGCAATCCACTCGAGCTGGTCGTTCTTTTCGATCCGATCAACCTCATCCCACTGCTCCGCCTCGCTCCTGCAGCTCCATTCCCTGTCCCACTGGAGCTGAAAGCGGAGCATCTGACGGATGGCCTGGCGATCGGCTGAGGTCATGACAGCGAGTCAAGTCACGCCACAACACTAGACCCGGTGTAAAGGCCCAGTCCAACGGCGCTGATGACACTACCTGCAGGAGTGATTCAACCCTGAACCACCATCCTTAAACCCATGGGAGCCAAGACCAGGCAATCATCACTGACATTCCAACCAACAACTCAGGGCTCCATGAACTGCATACAAAACACGCTTCCTTTGGCCTCGTAGCAATGATGCGGACCTGGGATCCGGTGGGCATCGCCATAGGAGTTGTTGTTACGGAAGACGCCGTTCACTTCGGGTCCGGCGTAATCCCGGTACCAGAAGTCCCTTAAAACAGCATCGCCAATACGACCGTTGCCGTTCCACCACCACCAGGGCACCGCACCGCCGTAACAGTGACCGGTGTTGTAATCATCGGGGTGATCTCGGCAATAAGCAGGGATCCAGCCTCCTGTCGTGCCGTCGTGGCTGATCTTGGTCCAGGCATTGAAACAACCTGCTGCTGAATCGCGCTCAGCCCCACAGACATAACGGGCCTGGCCATCCGGTGAAATCGTTTCCACTAACGATTCCCCTGAAGCATCAGAAGCTGCCACAACCAGAAACGCAACGACCAGCCAAATCCCTGAGCTCAAGGCATCTCCTAATTCAGAGGTGTTGCCTGAAAATTCCAGGTGTCCTCATCTTCAAGCCAAAGCTCCCAGGCAGCTTGTCTGCCATCAGTGGTGACAAGCCTGCCGCCAAAGCCAGCCGGTGAGGCCTGGTAGAGATCACTCAACTCCTCAACCGCCTCCCCATCCCTGGTGAGCAGCTGCAAGACCTTCTGGCCGAGCCTTTCCGAGAGATCTCGTTTGAAGTCATCGACGGTCATCCGGCAGGGGCGGAGAAATCAAGGATCAGATCACCTGTTGACTCACGCCGAATCACGAAACCGAATCCATCCAGGGTTCCGCTCCATAGCCCCTCATCCAGATCGGCATCCACCCCTTGAATCTGTTTAACCCTGTGATCAAACAGCGTTAAAAAACAATGGGCGGCGACCTGGGCAGCCTGGTTGGCGTCCATTTCATCGAGGTCATGGGCCTCAACAGGGCAGCCCTCGAGAATCTCCGCATCGATCACATTGCCTTCCCCGACATCGGCAACCAGCGCGCCAAGGGCGGCGAAATCCTGACTGTTGCTCAACAGATCCTCCTCGGTAAGGCTGATAAGCCGTTTCGTTCCCTTGGTAGCGCAAAACGATGGCACTGCGGCCACTGGCTGGCTGCTCAAGTCTCAGGGCAGCAAATCAAGTGGTCAACTCTGCCAAACACCCCTGACCGAACCCCGCAATATGACTGAAACGTTCTCTCCCCACGTCCTTCAAGGATTTGGGGAGTTTTTTCTGCATCATCAATGAGAGCAAAATCCAACAAATTTTTGCCTGACACAAGTTTTCCGCGAAAGCGTGACTAAGCCATCTGTCAAGCCAGCACGCGAAGGGGCAACAATCATTCAAAAAAATCAAATGAACGAAAAGACGAGACGAAAACACCCATCAATCCAGATCCCACAAAACAGAAAAACCAATACATCTATTCATCTCAATTCAGGCAATACTGATACAAACAAAACAAAGTTCATGGTGAACTTCAGAAAAAAATACGAGCTTAAATTTACAGTTTTGCCACGAAACTTATTTTCAAAATGATTTAATAAAGACATGACAGATCACTCATGGCTAGAGAGACGAGGTACCAGAGCAAACGTGATGAGCCTGAACAGCAGAACGCCGC
>NYUU01000133.1 GCA_002684175.1 Synechococcus sp. CPC35 | reverse complement strand
TTATATGGACGGCAGCGGAAGAGAAGCCCCTCAGGAATTTTTGGTGTGATTCAGGGATGATGGCGCCCGACCAAAATGGCTGAACGACACTGCTATAAAGTGATTATTGATAACAAGAACGAATGCTCAAGTATTTCGACCCACGTGGATATATAGGCAGGCTTTCATACTTCAAGTCTGCATTTATTCGCACGATACTGCTCATAGTGGCAATTTTTTTGGTGTCTCTTCTGTTTCCTGATTTTAGCCCTTACGATACCAATTTACCAGAACCCTTCTCTACAGAACATTTCGGTAAAGATACTGATGCTTATATGATTGCCATAAGAGACTCTGGTTTGCTACCGAGCATTTTGCAGCAAACTTGCAATGGCTTTTTGGCTTTCGTTTTCTTTGCACCGATAACAATTCGAAGGGCTTCCGACATCAATATGGATCCCAGATGGATCGTCCCAAAGTTTTTATTGATGTTTGTGCCAGCGCAGGTATCGTTCACTCCAGGCGCTTTGGGTATTTTGATGCTGCTTTTTATTTATACCTTTGTTATTGAAATAATCCTTTTGTTCAAGCCTGGGCAGGCATTCAAAGAATGGGCAAGATCTAGAAACTCCTTAAGATAAATAGCAATCAGCGCATTATCAGAATTGAGTGTCAAGAAATTTAGACTTGACTTCCTCCAAGAGTGAGAATAACATTATTTCAAAAGTCAGAAAAAAATGGGGCGAAAAATAGCCAAACTTGGCACTTTGTCACTACTAATCGCACTTGTGCCGATTGCTATTTTAGCATTTGCAGCTCTTATTTTATCAATAGCTTTTGCACTGAAGGCAGGGCCTGGTTTTGGGGCATTATTTGGGATTATTATCCTGCCGTTCATGCTGATAATAGTACTCGCTATTGATTGTGCTGCGCTCATTATGGGCATTGCTGGAATCTTTCAAAAGAATGGCAATAAAATGGCTGCATCTTCGGGAATAATATTATCTTTAGTGCCAATCACCCTATTGGTTACTGCTTATTTCAATGGATGACGCGCGATGATGGCAGATCGTGAGCATTGACGCCAGACTATAGCGGCTTAGTTTTATTTAGACAGGGAATTTAAAGCTTAAAGGCTAGAGTACACCTACAACTAACATAAAGACAGGAGGACTAGTAAGCACGCAATCATAGGTACTACATCAAACAGTTTACTGGCAATAAAGCAGAAATTAGATCATTTTAACGACGAACTAAATATAATAAATATTACTACTGAGACGAAACATGCAACACAAGAAGGCAAGGCATTTCTCCAGCCCAAATTCCGACGAGATGAATTCAAATGATACTGGATGATCAGGAACGATATATTGACTAAGGCGTGTCTTTCACTTACTCAAATTTATTACTACGAAAGTGGCGTCTCAATAACCACCCATACGGAGCACCATCTCCAGAGCACCCAGACCAAAGAGGAATGTTCCACCAAGGAGAGCAAACTCCTTACGGTTCGTGGCCATAGGAAGTAGGGCAGAGCCCATGATGAGGGATGCGAAGAATATTAAGGGATTCTGTAGCTCCAAACATTTCGTTCCGTCTCAATTCCTAGTCTCTCACAGCTTTGTAACGAGAACTTCATGAAATAGGCTTAATGACTCAGAGAATTCGCTTATTTCCGCCCATCTCGCAACATAACTAAATCTGCCGAGCAGAGAAAATTGCAGATGGTGAGTGGATGCTTCCAAGCGACCAGACCAGACCAGACCAGACAGACTTATTTCAATGCGAAAGGCAAGAGAGCCAACGCAATCAAAGCCAGAACGACGCCGAGCCTTGAAGAAACCAGATCAGCAAACATGCAGCAGCTGGATAAAGTAGATCAGTGCAGATCTAAACCCTACCGACGCCTGTAGCCGCAACAGTGACGATCAATACATGCGATGAGATAAACCCATAACTTGTCGGCAATCCAGTGACTGGATAGAATGCTTCTAGCAATCAATTAGGCAATATCCTTGAACAAACATCTACTCAATGTTGCCAAATACTGGCTGGGAGGATTTATATCTCTGATGATTATCTTTTACATCATAATATCATTTAAATAAAGCCGTTTTCCTGGCCTACCAGAAGTAACTTCCGAAATTTTGAACTTCATTCAAACAGCGCAGTGTTGGATGAGGTGGAATCCATTGATAGGATCGGTTCTTGCAGATTCAATCTTATGAAATGGTTTGTGGCCGCAACAATCCTGCTCTCTGCAACAAATCCAGTATTCTCCCAAGATTGGCATCCTGTCGGAAGTTGTCCGAGCCTCCTTATCCATCGAATTACATCGTCAAACAGCTTCGTGTAATTGAAGTTCAGCCTGGCAAGAAAGTTCTTTATGAATGGCGTCAACAACACTCAGAGGCTGCCAAAAGACAAGCAATCGCTGAGGGGGAAAGGACCTATCCAGACAATCCAGGTTGGACACCAGATTTCAAACAGGGACCTTACCTAGCTGATTGTGTCAATAGGATCTTTTTCGAGGTCTACACCTCAGGATCAAAAGTCACCATGCAGCCAAGGGGTAGATTTGGTGGTGGTGGTTTTCCAGGCAAGTCTTGTTCGCTGGCAGGTTTCGAAGGATTGGAAGATTAAGTCTGAAGACACCTCAAAAGAAAGACGTTCCCTCAATGGTCGTTAATGATGCCAAGCTTTCAGAGATCGCAGCGATCAATATCACGCACTTAGCGCATGTCGTTGAATTGTAAATTGAGATCAAAAACGGCGAAAGTGTCAGCCCTTTAATCATACATTTTATCAATGAACCTGTCCTTGTATCCCTTCTGACAGGCCGCTCCGGAAGTCACCCAACCGACGGAACCTGGCTTTGCAAGTATCCATTTCTTTTCAATAGACACACCATCAACAGCTGTAAAAGCATGATTCATCCGACCGTTAAATAACTCGCAGTTAGTTTCACTTGTCAACAAATTATCTTTGGTTTGCGTATAGTGAGTCATTCTCGGCCAATTATTTCGAATGATCTTAATTTTTTGGCAATTATTGTCAACGCTACAACCACCCTTGCACCACCCCTGATCATCACAAATTAGTTTCGGAAATTGTGATTGAGCCAGTGCAGATGGCGCTGATAGAATAAGTAAACCGATGATTCGAAAGAGTTTCATGATCAATCAATTCTTTAATCTACAAAACTGAGGATTGACTCCGGTCTTCGTTCCTCCGCTTGGCTTCGGTTCGCTGTGAAAACTGACCAAAGAGGTCTGGGTCAGGAAGAAGCTGAACGCAATGATTGCTTGGTTGATGAGGCTCCATAAACACTGGGTTACCTAGCAAAATGGTTCTGCATTCCGTGCAGCAGTGCGCAGGGTTTGGCGTAGGGCAGCATCCGCTTTTCGATCCGTGACCAGCCGCAGCAGGGTTGGACGTCCCTGGGCCAGACCCCAGGCCAGGTTTTCCGGAAGATCCTCAAGACAGGAAACGGTTCTTCCTTCAACCCCATGGGCAGCGGCAAGGGCGAGGGGGTCCACCTGCTGAGGCATGGCGAACAGCCGGTCAAACACCTCCGCGGGGATCGGCTCCATCGGTATTTGCTCAAAGATTCCACCACCGCCGTTATCAATCAGCACAACCAGAAGCGGAGGTCCATCCCGACCACCGAGCAACCATCCATTGCTGTCATGAAGCAGTGCAAGGTCTCCGGTGAGCAGAGTCAGCGGTCCAAGCTCAATCGACAGTCCCATCGCCAGGGAAAGCGTTCCGTCAATTCCCGAAGCACCACGAAAACTGAAACAGCGACGATCGCTCCCCGCGGAACCACTCCAGACCAGCCAGTCCCGCACCGGAGAGCTGGCAGCAAGCATCACAGGCAAACCTTCGGGAAGAAGCCGTGGCAGTTGATAAGCCAATCCCGGCTCGCTGATCTGACCAGCCATCGGCAGGGAGGTGTCCAGCTGTTCGGCCAGACACTGATCCTTGACCATCCAGTCAAGAGGCGGGGACTGCCCGGTTTGTTGCTGAGCTGCAATCCAACTGGCAACTCCACCGCTCCATTGCTGCGCCATCGACAGAGCGTCGAGCCGACGTTGTTCACCCTCGGTGATGAGCAACTGTGTGCCTTCACGACTCTGCAACCAGGATTCCAAGCGTCGGCTTGCGGGAAGGGGACCCAGTCGAAGCACCTGACAATTGGCAGGAACCGGCAGGGACTCCAACAACAGCTCCCAGTGGTGAATCCGACCCGGGAGATCCACTGGAAGAGCTGCAAGAGGATCAGCGAACAACGGCCAGCCACTGATCTCCAACCAACGACGAACAGCAGATCGATAGGACGACAGCGACGGCATCAGTCCTCGCCAGGGTCCAGCGATCACCACACCGGGTTGATCGGTTTTCAGCAAGGGCAGCGCTGCGGCATCGACCGTTTGATCAATCGCTTGATCACCAGTTGAACCCGATGTCCGAAGGGGTGCCGAAGGCAGCAGCGGCTCCGCTGAATCAAAGGCCGAAGCATGCAGCGGCTCCTCGAAGGGCAGGTTGAGATGCACCGGCCCAGCTGCTGACTCGGCTGTGCCCTGGGCATGAGTCCAGGCCTCCTGGGCCAGGCCAAGCAGCTGCTCAACGCTCTGGTCATGCAGTCCGGCGGGAGCGTCCGACCAGCACCAGCGGCAGGCAGGCAGAAGGAACCGCTCCTGATTCACCGTTTGGTTGGCTCCACAATCCTTGAGCCGTTGGGGGCGGTCGGCCGTAAGCAGCAACAGCGGCTGGGTGGAACGATCCGCTTCGACCACTGCCGGCAGAAGATTGGCAACCGCCGTACCGGACGTTGTGACCACCGCCACAGCGTTGCCGGCAGCGGTGGCCATTCCCAAGGCAAGGAATCCAGCTGAACGCTCATCAATAGCTGTGGTGAGCCTCAGCTCTCCCCGGGAAGCGAGATGTCCCGCCGCAGAGGCCAGGGGCCCGGAGCGACTGCCGGGGCAGAGCACCAGACGCCTCAGACCCTGACGTCGCAGAGCCTGCAGAAGGGTCAGAGCAGACTTGAAATTGGCATGGGCAACGGACAGGGCAACAGGCCAGGCTGGTGAGATCCTCGTTCAACGATGGGCAAACCCAATTCACCGCCTGCCTCTCAACAGGACAAAGGCTTCTGGCGAAGTCTGATCCTCTGGGCTCTGCTGGCTCTATTGCTGCGCTGGGTGGTGGTGGAACCACGCTGGATTCCATCCGGCTCGATGCTGCCAACACTCCAGGTGCAGGATCGGATCCTGGTGGAAAAAATCAGACCCCGGATCAGCCGCAGCCGCCATGGCCATCTGAATCGTGGAGACGTGGTGGTCTTTGCGCCGCCGGAACAACTTGTGGCCGCGGGATACGACCCGTCCGCAGCCCTGATCAAACGCATTGTGGGCCTGCCCGGTGATCAGCTTCAGGTGTCCGAGGGCAGGCTGAGTCGCAACGGAAGCCCAGCAGAGGAACCCTGGCTGGACGAAACGATCGACTACGGCATGGACCCCGTGATCGTGCCCGAGGGGCAGCTTTGGGTGATGGGCGATAACCGCAATTCCAGCCTTGATTCCCACCTGTGGGGTCCGCTGCCTGAAAGCCGTGTGATCGGAACAGCGTTCTGGCGTTACTGGCCCCTCAGGAGATTCGGTCCGATACGGACTTCCGTCAACGCCAATGGCGGTTGATCTCAGGTGCCTGCGTTAGGGTCGGGTTAGTGATGTAGATCACAGAAGATGTTCAACCCCGAGTTTTTGACTACGGACAACCAGGATGGTCAAGCGGGGAACAGCCTGATCCAGTATCTGCAGGAGCAGTCACCGGACACACTTCAGAGAGTTGCCAAGTCAGCCAGTAACGACATTCAGGACATCATTCGCCACAACGTTCAGGGATTGCTGGGGATGCTTCCCGGTGAACACTTTGAGGTGAAGGTCACGGCAAACCGCGACAACCTGGCCAACATGCTTGCTTCCGCAATGATGACTGGATATTTCCTACGTCAGATGGAACAACGCAAAGAACTGGAAGAGACACTGTTTGCGGATGACCAAATGGCACTCGGTCCGGAAGACGAGCTCAACCTCTGAATTCTTTTTAATTGTTCCGGAGATTTTCGGAACTATCCAACAGTCAACCTCAATTAGTTGACGGATAATTCGTTGTAGATCAAAGGATCACGGGATCACCTTCCAGCCTTCAGTGCTTGCAAAATCAACGCACTGTTGATTCTTACAGCTGATTCCACTTCGGGATACCTGGTTTTGGCTTACGAAAATCTCAACCTTGGCTTGAAGCTTGTCGGACTTTGTTCAGAAGAGCATGAAGTTCTTGATGTTATAAAAGACACGCAACCCAAACATATTGTAGTTTGCTGTGATCTCGAAACAGGCGATAGAGCCAGTCCTGTTGCCACAATTAAACGATCTTTTCCAGAAATTAAAACCATGGAAGCCTTCCAGGCAAGCTGTGATGCAATCATTCTTCGACGCAAGATCGGTGGAGGTCGTCTACATGATGCCTAGAGAGTTTTCTTTAAAGAAGATGCATTCTGCGATCCAGAACATCAACTCAGCCTATCAAGCATGATGAGCGCAAGCAATTAAATCCTAAGGTCACAGTGCGCGAATAGGAAGTTCTCGTTGAGCTCGTCTATAGACATACAAACACTGAAATCTTGAGCAGGCTTGGCATGAGCGATGCAAGCAGCCAACAAAGCACAGCTGGCAACGCGAGCACTCCGCCTTGGACTCTGTCGCTGGGGATTTACCGACATTGGCCCTCCAACATTCGTTCATTGACAAGACAGTTAACAATGACGCAGACAGATCTCAACTCTGCAAAATATTTCCAAGTTGCGACCCAAACACGACTGAAATATGAATGAAAACCCTACTTTTGATGGATGTATTCATTAGACAAAAAGGTTTTGATGTTGTCAGATCTACAAGCAAGACTCGATGGAGTCCAATCAACTGAAACTTTCTGGCGTTGATTCAGCAATCTGGTGGGGAGGGCTGACAGCAAACCTTACCTTCACTAATTATGGCGATGAACCACTTTCAGACTGGACGTATACATTCCTGACCCACCACAGGATTCAGGATGAAGCCTGGGGTTTGCAGGTGATTGATCAATCGGATGCTGGAAATGGGCTGAGTCGCATCACGATTCAAGGACATGGTTATGGCCAGAGGATCAATCCGGGCGACAGCATCACCATCGGGTTCAATGCAGAACAGGGCATTGATCTAGGAACAGCCGGGAAAGCGACGCAGGATCAGGTTCTGCTGATTGATCGTTCTCATGAGCAAGAACAGAGCGATCAGGGTGAAGTAGGTGAAGGTGGAATGGATCACTCATCCGACGATCACAGCTCCCATCACCGTGACGCGATAAACCATGACGCGATAAACCATGACGACATGGGGCATGGCACCTCTCACGCCAACTCCGGTCTCTACCAGGACATCAACGTCTGGGGAAACTTCCACGGCTCCAACCACAACTCCGAGCACAACGAACTCGTCGGTGGACGCACCGCCATCACCACAGAAGCACTCGTCGCTTACAACGCTGTAAGGGCCTTCGCTGGTCTTCAATCAGCAACCATCGAGCAGGTCGGCCAGTGGGCTTTCGACAATCAACTCACCAACAACTCCCAGGCATGGGGCAATGACCTCCAGGGTGTCGGGCTCTGGTATGCCATGCAGGGCGCCAAGGTCGCCTGGATCGCCGATGAGCGCTACGACCCTCAGATCCTCGCCGATATCCAGCGCACCGCACGCCTCGGCAATCCCGATGACGTGATCCAGATGGTGCAGACCCACGGGCACAAGGGGTTTGCCGACTTCCTCCAGCAGAACAACCTTCAGGAATCCTTCATCAATACTCTCAAGATGGAGCCCCACTACGGAGGCTGGATGCATGGACGCACCCACGGTTTTCTCAACATCGAAAACGGTGCCATCGCCCATGACATCAACCA
This sequence comes from Synechococcus sp. CPC35, assembly GCA_002684175.1. Lineage (GTDB taxonomy): Bacteria > Cyanobacteriota > Cyanobacteriia > PCC-6307 > Cyanobiaceae > Parasynechococcus. Next base: position 2,489 of record NYUU01000133.1, on the reverse strand, counting down.
CCTCACCGTGCTCGGCTGGGATCAGTCCGAGCCCTTCATGAACGACACCTTTGACTGGCCCCAGTGGCCGGCCCTGAATGTCGACGATCAGACCGTCATCAACTACTACCAAAGCATCGTTTCCCTCGGTAATCCGCTCGCAGATAATCTCGAATCACTACCCGACAGACCTGCAATACAAACCTCACTTTCTGAATCGCAACCGGAATCGCAACCGGAGCAAGAGCAGGATCCTGCAACGGTTGTACCCAGTGCAAGCACACTCGACATCGAATCGTCACCGACCCTGACATCAGCTGGAGGACAGATCTGGTGGGGAGGTCTGACCGCCAATCTCACCTTCACCAATCAGTCGGATGAGGTGATGGATGACTGGGACTTCATCTTCACCACACCTCACCGAATTCAATCGAGCCAATAGGGACTCGAGCTACTAGAGGAAGTCACAGTCAACGACAGATTGACGCGTTACACCATTCAAGGCTCTGAATACGGTGAAACGATCAGACCGGGCGAAAGCGTCACCATTGGGTTCAACGCTTCCCAGGGGACAGAGCTTGGAACAAGCGGAACGCCAACACTCAACGACCTGTTTCAAGCCGATGCGATGTCAGACCTAATTCCAGGGCTCATGCCGACTGATTCATTCGTTTAAAGATTTCCACTGGCCTCCAGAACACTGGAGGTCAGTAAAGACAAGAATTTCGAATGGTCTGGCGATAACAGGAAGGAGCCGAAACCATCAATTTAAAGAGACTCGCGAAGTTTCCTCATTTAAAAAATATACTGCTGATCTACATTTGACCCATTAGTACAATAAGAGATGACAAAATTGAGCAAGCAACAACTAGGCGGAAAACCTTGGACATCATGTCGATAAAAATCACATTTCAATTTTCACCACACTCACAGAATAAGCACACCTTCCACGACATCATTAGAAATACAGCATCGATCCACCAGAAAAAAATTTGCCCAGTCCGGACAGAACGCGAACATAAGCTATAATAACAAAAATAGAACTAAAGCATGGCTTCCCAACAAATAGAAAATGAGATTCAAAAAAATCTTAAAAAGACTGGATTTGCCCGCATCAATGGCGAACTACATAAAAAGAAAAAGAACAAAATTAATTACAAGATCACAGCCAGTAAAGACACCCCCTATTCGATTGATGCCAGCAATATTCACACGGGGGAAAATTTAAAACTAACAATCAAAGGAAAAAACGGCAACGTCATCGCTAAAGCGACTGATTCGCACGGGAGCAAAAATCCTCACTTAACTTTTAATGTTGGCAAAAAACAAAATGTCAAAGTCATCATTCAAGTCGAGGATGATAAGAATAACAAAGGAAAAATTCCGTTCAAAATTGCCTTCAACAAATTCAACAAAATATCCGGAGGGAAACTTACTGCAAGCGATAAGGATGATTCCAACAATAAAAAGAATAGCCAAACCTCATCAGAATCAAAAGAGGTATCAACTACTGTCAATACTGTGACAATGCTATGGGATCAACTCAGCGCCAGTTCAAACGATATCAACATTAAAGATTTGGATGATTTAGTCGGGGCGACAACCTCTGACGGCAGTACCGTGAGCCAGGATGAAATTAATGCTTTATCACAAATTCAGGATGACTTGAAAGATCATGTTGGCTCGGATAATCTCGACTACTACTCTTATATTTTTGGTGCAGCAATTGGATCTAATCCAGCCAATACCAATTATACTGGGGGAGTAAAATCTGACAGCGATATTCAAAAGCTGGGCAATCTATCGGTTGGGTTTACCTCTGAACAGGTAACACTCCTTCAACAGAAATGGTTCAGAGGCGAGGATCTTCCATTGGCTCAGGTCGAAGGTGACGCTGCTGCAGGCATTGCACCATCAACATTTGACTACGCAACGGCCTCCGGTGATCTTTTCGATGGCACACCCTCATTCACGCAGCTGGCTCAGGGGGATGCTGGAACATGTTGGTTTCTTTCATCTCTGAACGCAGTTGCAAATGCGAGCTCAACACGTTCGGACATCGCGGATATGTTTATTGACAATGAAGATGGAACCTATGGGGTGAGATTTTATGGACCCCAAGGCAGTGAAGAGGCCTGGGTCACAGTGAACAAAGCACTACCGATCACGAACTATTTTGATGACAGTCTGATGATGACTGGATCCCAAACCAGCGGGAAACTTTATGAGAATAATTACGTCAAACCCAGGGTCAATCTTCAGCGCTCCGGCTATGGACCAGCCAACCTGACGTGGGCCGCGTTAGCAGAAAAAGCATTGGCACAAGTGAACGAGACAGACATTCTCCGCCGCTCCAGCGACCAGAACAGCTACGAGGCGATCGAAGGAGGGCTTAGCCTGGGAATTGATTATTTAACTGGACAACAAAATTACAACTCATACACTAATACAATTCCGTTTAGTGACTTTGAAAGCATCGACCCAACTGAGGATCCTATTTTGCTCGGTTC
>NYUU01000132.1 GCA_002684175.1 Synechococcus sp. CPC35 | reverse complement strand
TTGCGCTTGCCTGATTTGTGGGTGACGTAAACCGGATTCACCTTCTTGTTGAGTATTTCGAATTCTCCCTTCGGCGTGGGAGTTTTGGGATCACCGATGGCCACAGGCCAGGGACCAAGACGTTGCTGTCCCCGAAGCACAGTGATCTGTCGCTTGTGGAGATCGAGCACGATGCGCGAGGGAGCTGGCACTTCGCGCATCGCCAGCTCTCCAGCCAGGACCGGAGAAGGCTGAACAACAGCGCCAAACAGGGACGCCGCCGCCACAGCCGCCAACACTGATTCCCGCATGAGACACACAAGACCCGCTGGTCTCAACGTATCCATCGCTCCAGAAAAAAACCGCAGATATCAGCTCTCACGGGAGGGTCTTCAGAATCTTTCCGTCTCAGTCATAAGACTCGAGCAGCAGCGGTACCCTTCCTCAGGTCGTCCTGTTCCCCGTTGAAGGCACCGCCTCTCGCCACAACACAACCAAACCTGCTGGCGGGTGACGCCCTTGAGCGGTTCGTGGATGCCATCACGTTTCAGTTCAATGATCTGCAGACCAGTCGCCGCTGTTTCCTCAGGGCGGCCTGGGCCTTGCACCATCACGGCATCGTTCGTCTACGCGCTGTGGCCTCCTCGACCCAGATCGAGGCCATCAACGTCGAGATCAGGCAACTACTGGACGAAATCGAACGCGGTGATCTCCATCGGCTCGAAAGGATCGCCCATCTGAACCTGCCGGATCAGCGAGTTCTCAAGGGTTATAACCAGTTCCGCGATGCTGAAAAGGCGGTGATCAACTACCGCGTGAAACGGCCGGACGGCCGCAGCGGAAGTGATGCCGGAATGATCGACATCTTTCATCCCGAGCGCCTTTCCGCCGGGCTGAATCAGACAATCCATGCCTGTCTGCAGGAAAGTTTGGTACAGAAGCTCCTGCAGACCAGCACCTTCAACAGGCTGCGCGTGAAGTGCCGCAACATTTATCTGAATCACGGAGTGGAGGACACCCGCAGTTACCACTGTGATGGCCGTTCGATGAAGTTCAAATCCTTCGTGTACCTCAGCGACGTTCAGTCACTCGCGGACGGTCCCTACTGCTTCGTGCCTGGCTCCCAACGCCGGAGGCGGCTCTGGTGGCGCAACGCACGCTTCAACAAACGCCATGGTCTTGGACCCTTTGAGTTCAGTCAGCTCAAGGATTCCTCAGCGATTTGCCTGTTCGCCTGTGCCGGCGACATGGTGCTCTCTTCCCAGCGAGGCGCCCACTGCGGCCATCCTCAGCATCCTGAGGCTCGCCGGGCGGTGCTGGTGAACATGTATCAGCGTTGAACCCGAGAACAGGCGGAGAGAAAGAGACGCCTGTAGCTCGGATCAAAGCCTGACTAGTCGACCAGCTTTGGATCGATTTCGCTCATGTAGCGGGCTTCGCAGCTCTTGATGATCTCAACTGCTTTCTCCGTACCAAAGAAACCGTTCACAGAACAGGTTCCTGGCTTCTTGAGATCCTTGTAATGCTCCCAGTAGTAGGTGGTTTCCTTCTTCCATTGAGCGCCGAGATCCTCCCAGCTCTTGATGTGCTCCATGCGCTTGTCATCGGCTAGCACCGCAATCACCTTGTCATCAACTTCACCGCCGTCATCAAAGGTCATGATGCCGATGATGCGGGCCTCGACGATCGAACCGGGAATCAACGGCTCGGTGACGCTGACGATTTCGATGTCCAGCGGATCGCCATCCTCGTCCCAGGTGCGGGGAATGCAGCCATAGGCAAAGGGGTAGGCCAGTGAGGAGTAACCGACACGATCCAGCTTCAGATGGCCGGTTTCAGTGATCAGCTCGTACTTGTTGATCGTGTTGGAGTTGAGCTCCACGATCGTGTTCAGGCGGAGTTCCGCTTCATCGGCGAAAGCCGGCAAAACATGCAGCAGATTCGGCATGCTCCGGCTGGGAGCCTGATCGAGGTTGGCCATGAACGGCGGATGACAGCGCGGGGCATCCTACGGACAGTCTGCGCTCAGGAGCGGACCGGTTCCGTCCCCTTGAGGAGACGATCAAGCTTGGCTTCGAGATAGCGAAGGAAGGGGTCCGTGCTGAGGGGTCGGCCGCTGACCTTCTCCACCAGCTGTTCAGCATTGACGGCTCGGCCCAGAGGGTGAACATGCTCCCGCAACCAGGCCAGCAAACGAGACACCTCGCCCCGTTGGACATGCTCCTCAGGCGGCCCGATCGATTCAGTCATCGCCTCGCTGATCTGCGCGCTGATCAGATGCCCAAGCAAATAGGAGGGAAAATATCCGAATAATCCCTCCGACCAGTGAACGTCCTGCAGACAGCCTTCGGCGTCATCAGCAGGGGTCACCCCCAGAAGCTCCCGGTACCGCCGGTTCCATTCCCCTGGAAGATCCTTAACGGCCAACCCCTCTTCCAGCAGAGCGATCTCGAGATCCGTACGGATCAGGATGTGAAGGCCGTAGGTGAGCTCATCCGACTCAACGCGGTTCGGCCCCGGGGCCATCGGATTCATTGCCTGCCAAAGATCCCGCGGGCCTGTGAAGGGCGCTCCAGCTTCGACGAACCGCCGCCACCAAAGCTCTGCAAAACTCTGACTTCGGGCAATGCGGTTCTCCCAGAACAGGGACTGGCTCTCATGCACCGCCATTGATGTGGCCTGCCCCAGTGGCCAGGCGAACCACTGGTGGCTCTGATCCGGCAATCCCTGCTCATAAAGACTGTGTCCCCATTCATGGGCAGTCGCGAGGAAGCACGACAAGGGCTGACTTGGAACCACCCGTGTCGTAATGCGGAAATCAGCCGGACCAAGGGTGATCGAAAAAGGATGTGGGGAACGCGCCATGCAGGTCATCGCAGGATCCCGCCCCCAGCTCTGCAACAGCTCTTCGCTCAGCGCCTGCTGGGCTCCCTCGGAAAGATCCCACTCACAGAACCGTGGACGTGGACGACTGCAGGCCTCTGCGACAAGTTCAGGCAGGCGGGTTCGCAGTGGCGCGAACAGGGCCTGAAGACGATCAAGGCTGAGGTCAGGCTCAAAGGGTTGCGCCAGGGTTTCCCAGCAGGAACGAGATTCATTGAGTTGCCTCGCCTGTTCACGACGCAAATCGATCAGGCGCTGCAGGGCTGGAGCGAAGAGATTGAAATCCGACGCAGAACGCGCCTGCTGCCAACGGTCATACCCATCGGCTTTCGCCCTGGCCAGGGCTGCAACCAGAGTCGGATCCAGAGACTGCTGACGCCCCAGCTCAAGCTCGATCAGATCGAGATTGCGCCCTTGATGGGGGCAACGATCACTGGACTGCCAGGCCTGACGGGCCTCCTTCACCAGATCGGAATAAGCCGATGAGCTCTGACGGGCATGAAGCTGCGTTGCAAGCAACGTGAGCTGTTCACCCCTCCATGGAGCACCGCCGGAAGGCATTCGGGTGTTTTGATCCCAGTACAAAGTGCTCTGTATCGAGGCAATTAACTGGGTTTCGCGTTGGTGTTTCCCGAGGCGATCCCATGCCGATTCGCCGGCACCCATGGGCTTCATTGATCTGGCTCGACCCTAACGAGCCGTCAGCTCCGAGCACAGGGCCCAGAACGCCTGTCCACGCTTGCTTATCACAGCCTCAATTGTTGCCGGCATGCTCATGACCAGCAAAGGGGGAAAAGCTGCCATCGTTTTTAGCTGAGATCGGGAGGAATTCATCCCTGCGGAATCGCTTGTCCACCTGAATCAACAGAGGGTGGGGTATCACCGGATGGGCTGGATATCGCGGAAACTGAGCTCAATCTTCTTTGATAGCCCAGAAATCACAGTTCATAAATCAGCGGAGAGCGTCTCATCTCACCCCCTCAATCACAAGCAAAGACTCCAATTAATTAGCATGAACGTCAACTTCTCCAGCATATAAACAATCAATCAATCAATGATTCAAATCCATCAAGTGACTTTACTTCCCATGAATGATGCGATGAAATTTCAAAGTGCCATAATTCATTTTAGTGGTTGAACTTGATGGCAAAACCGACTCACGAACAACGGTGGAACCCACTGATCGGCATCATCACAAGCGCCCTACTGGGAGGATTACTTTTCCTCACCATAGGACCGCATCCATTTCTCGTGGGTTACTTCGTATTAGCGGGCATTATCTGGCTGTTACTATCAACGGGAATAGTGGATCAATAACAATACAAAGCACCTAAAAACAAGGACCATGGGGCAAACAACTACTCATGCTTCGGCCAGCACCTGACGACCAATAGGGCAATAATGACGCCTAATGACACATCGACAAAACGCGTGCTTGCGACCAGCCATACAGACGAACGATCAGCAGCTGCAACCACGACTGTTAATGCAATTCCACCAAAACGAAGCGAACTTGGATGCAACCGCAATGCACTACAGAGAAGACCCAATAATGCAATAGCTATTCCATAAGTAAACAAACTGTAAGGGACAAAACTGATTTGCAAAGCGGCGATTAAAACACCTAAAAACGTACCAATCAAACGGCGACGAGCTGTCTTATTAGCGATATCCGTCACATCCAAGGTGCACACGATTGCAGAGATCGGTGCCCAGTAAGCATCAGGGAGCTGCAGAGCCTGAGCGAGCCCCATCGCCAGCACGGCTGCTACGGCTGTTTGAAACGGCGAACTGATGAAGGGATGCATGCGGTTTGCGTCGCAGTAGAGAGCTTCTTAAACGATTTGACATCATCAGCCCATTCAGACCGAAAGGTCATGCTGACACCAATCGCTCTAAAACCCCTTGCCACCTAATTCCGAACAGGACAACAAAATACCAATAACCTACAGGAACAAAAAGCAATTTCAAAAAGTGTTTCCTAAGATTCAAGTCATCAAAAAAAAAGATTACCTCTCAAGTCAAAGAAGGCCCAGCAGAGGAGAATCACTTCAACAAATTTTCAAACACGAAAAACTCCATCCCTACTGACGTTCAATAGAAACCAGGAGTCAATGGTCCAATCAACAATCATTACACCCCAGAGGGATGAATATTCAGGGTTCAATTTTGCAGCGTTCATGACAAAGACTGTCAAGATCAGGACGACCGGTGATTTGCAGCCTTCGAGAAGCCCACAGGGAGTAAATACGATCGATCAGAGGGCTGATCAAAGGCCAGCGGGTAGGTGCATAGATCCAGCCCAATCCAATCAGTCGATACGCCTCACGGAAAACCGCGACATCTTGAAGGATGATTCCATCGGCAGTGATGGCATGGATTCTTCCCATAGCGTCTCTGTAGCTGATATCGCCGTAAAGATGAGGAACGTATTCGGGAGAGTCAATATCGACAAAAGCAATTCTCTTGGCAAGATCTCGCCTGCGAAGAAAACGAACCTCCCGCAGACAGAGCGGACAACCGCCATCAAATAGAAGCGTCAGATCAGGTGCGCAATTGTCGATCACATCCCGTGAATCATGATCTTTCTATTTTGCACCATAGATGCAGCGGACCGTGACCAAGCAGGATCGAGAAAGCCGCACCAGGAGTGAAACCTAACTCTTTCCACATGCCACACAACAAAGACAACTGTTAATTCATCAATCTCGAATTAGAAAACAGGCATGAATTATTCAAATTTATTAATTTAACCACTGACATTACTTACAGAAAAGACCAGGGAGCGATTATTGATGGATGACCAAACAAAATATTCCACATCCGACCAGGCACTGCGCATTGTGACTGAAAGCAAAAAGCAATCACTTAGACAATAAAACCCAACTAATTCTAACAATAATCACCAATTCTGCCAGAATTTGAATACAAACTTGGCAATAAACACCCCATTCCACAACGGAAGAAAGTTTTTTAAACAAATTCTTGCTAATAGTGAATGGAAAGCATCTCCGATTAACTGCTCCATGTCCCTGGAACAACACCTTCGC
>NYUU01000131.1 GCA_002684175.1 Synechococcus sp. CPC35 | reverse complement strand
GCGCAGACTGGACAAAACCATTCCCCAGCCATGACAACCTTCGTGCTTGTGCACGGCGGCGCCCACGGCGCCTGGTGCTGGAGCGACTGTGCAAGCCATCTTGAACAACTGGGGCATCACGCCGTCAGCTTTGATCTGCCCGGTCACGGCCGGGATGCCACACCCAGGGGGAAGGTCAGGCTTGACGACTACGCCGCAGCGATCCGCACACATCTGAAGCAGAAGGACGATTGCGCACCGGTGCTGGTTGGCCATTCCCTGGCCGGTATCGCCATCGCCCGAGCTTTTGAGCATGACCCAGCTCCGATCGAACGGTTGATCCTGGTAGCGGCACTGGTTCTGAAACGCGGCGAAAAAGGCATTGACCAGATCCCCGAGAGCCGACGGCAGATGTATGTCGAGCTGGCTGAGGCATCACCGGAACGAAGCATCAACCTGACTCCCGGGATGAGCCGAAATCTGTTCTTCCATGACCTGGACGATGCAAGGGCCAGACACTTTCAGAGTCTTCTCACACCACAACCTCTGGCCATCTACCTCGATCCGTGTCGCTTCGATCTGAGCGCGCTCTCCTGCCCGAGGCACTATCTGGCCTGTCGCAGCCGGAACAGCTGGCGCGATGCCTGATCGCACAGACCGGAACTCAACCCAGAAGAAGCTGATATGCCTCATGAACCCGTCGGAAGGCGGCCTTGGAGCCTCCGACATCCGGATGGTGCTGTTTCACCAATCGCCGGTAGGCCTTTCGGATCATCTGCTGCGTTGCACCCGGCTCCAGCCCAAGCACCTTCAGAGCCTCTGATCGTGCCCCCCCCGGGCCGACATCACGATGGGGACTGCGCCGATCACTGCCGCGCCGATCAGTACTGCGCCGATCAGTGCGGGTGCGACGCCCACGTCTGGTCTCTTCCGTTTGTCCTGCCCCACCACTGTCGGCATCCAGCTCCTGACGCCGGCAGAGGTCCATCACCACACGGCGTGGATCCTCCTCCAGCCACTCACTGGCACGAACCCCATAAAGCGCGAAGGCGGCCTGCACTGCCCCACGTGTCTTCCTGGGAGATGAGGCCAGGGCCGCCATCAGATCCGTTCCCAGTCCACTCACCAGTCGATTCAGGCGCTGCTGCAGAGTGAGCCGGGAAGGAAATCCGCTGCTGTTGAGCCGCTCGATCAGCCTCTCCAAACCATCGCTCTGCAGCCCGATCCAGCCGGGTTGCCGTGCCAGAGCCTGCCCCCACCGCAACACCTGCCCATCGGTGATTCTTCTGGGGGTTCCGGTCGATGACTGGCTTTGGTTGCTGTCCCGCTGATCGCGCTGCCGCAGACGATCCAGTTCGCGGTTCAGACGCTGAACTTCACGCCGCAATGCGTCGTTCTCTGCAAGCAGACTGTCGACGTTGGTGGTGACTCGCTGCTGCTGGCGGGGATCGAAACCCATGACCACCGCTGCTGCCGAATCAATGTAAGGCGACAGGTCTCAAAGCGATCACACCGATCCTGATGCCCCTGAACAACGGTTGAAAACAAGGTCGAAAACACAAAAAAACCACCTATTTTTATCTCAGGAGAGTGATTTCATTTTCGAAATCCTCTGCCGAGAGGAACACGCGAAGACATAGACAGAATCAGGCCAACTGACACCGATGACTTTTTTCAGCCGCATCTGTGCCACATCAAAAGGATCAACCATCGATGCCATCGGCCAGGGCCGATACCGCGTCTGTACAAGGGATTCGATCTGCTCAGACGTCGAAGGGCTCTGGAATGCCTACGAGACGCTGCGGGTTGAGGAACAACGACGCCTCTGAACCAGCCTTTTTTCAGCAAAAGGCCGAAACCGGATTCAACAGGTCTCAATGGTGTCTGACGCCATGGTTTCAAGACCATGCGGCAGCGCTCACCAGGGCAGCACCTCACCGTTTGCATGCCAGAACGTACCGGTGCTCCCCATTGTCAGTTCATCAATCCGCGCCAGCAGCCCCCGTACCGACTGCTCGGGACTGATACCACTGGGATTGAACCTGATCATCCGCGTGCGCACCAGCCCGGGATGCAGAATCCCCACGGCGATGCCGCGGGGTTGAAGATCGATCGCCAGCGATCGGCCAGCGATGTTCAGTGCCACCTTGGACATCCGGTATCCATAGGAACCGCCGGACGTGTTGTCTTCAATCGAGCCCATACGACTGGTCATCAGGACAAGTTTTGAGCCAGAAGGCATCTGCCCCATCAGGGCCCGGGTCAGCAGCAGCGGTGCCAGGGCATTGACTTCAAACTGACGTCGTATTCCCTCTGGATCGAGATCATCCAGTCCCATCGACTGGATGATTCCCGCGTTGAGGATCACTCCATCCAAAGAAAGACCTTCAAGACGACTGACCAGATCAGCAATCGAACCCTCATCACTGAGCTCAATCCCAGTTTCGATTCTGACCTTCAAGGCTTCAAGTTCATCAGCTGACTGACGACAGACGGCAATGACCGTCTCACCACGAGCCTGTAGCTGTCGACAGTATTCGAGTCCGATGCCTCTGTTAGCACCAGTAACGAGGAACGTTGCCATCAAACACTAACTTTTAAAAGCATCTTAATCAACAGTTCAAGTGCATTCATACGCTAATCCTGAACCGCAAATATCAACCCAAACAAAAACAACAACAAGAATAAAAAGCCAACAGAACGTTCAAATATCCTTAGCCAATTTAAATATTGCCACCAAAAACACCCCCATTACCCAATCAAATCAGGCCAGATCCTCCTTGATTGCTCACAAATCGGTCAGAAGGAACTGGCTACGCACAACCGGATCAAAGGGGTGATCGGGCATCAAACCATGAATGACCACCAGTCGGCAGCAAGGGAAAAGCATCTCAAGACGCGATCAGAGCCCTGATGTAACACCCCTACACAAAAGTTTGCACTCAGCTAAGTATTGATTCCTACAGCACCTCAGGAGATTCAAGGGAATCATGGGCTCACCCCTCTGTGAGGGGAAATGCGTCGATTCACGGGAGGGCCTGGGAACCCTCCTTTTTTATGGCTGCTGATCGACCGACGAAAGCTCCACCGATCATCCGAAGGTGTTGCCGTTCCATCCCCAGCAGCTGGCCTGCACATCTTCAAAACCGATGTATATCCGCTTGGCGGGTATACCCGTTCGGGCCTGGATCAGCTCACAGAATGTCGCCGACATCTCAGATGGTCGGAGTGCACCGATCGATTTGATCTCGATATAGGCACAGGGCTCCGCGCTGCCGGCGAAGGTCATCGGCACACCGGTCTGCAGCATGGTCATCACGTAGGCCTCAGGCTTGCCGGTTAGCTTCGCTAACTCGGCTGAAAGCTCCTGCAACAGCAATTCAGCGTCCTTCAGATCCGGCAACGACGTATGAACGTTGATCAGAGGCATCAGTCAGCAAGATCTTTTTCCGATCATTTCACGCGCGCAGGCTTGCTGGGAATTCAGCGGAAAGGGGAGAGGTCATTTGCCATGAAGGGAGACGTGCGTACACAATTCAATCTCAGGTTCCATCTTTTTTTTGTTGATGACCCAGCCGCATCGCACCCTTTGATCAAGCCATGACGCGGCTCACGACTCACCCCTCTCTCTCCGGCCGCGAAGCAGAGCTGCTGAAACTGATGCAGGCGGATCGACCGATCTGGAGAGACCACAGCGATCGGAATCTTGAAACGATCCGCTCAGGTTTCGCCTGTGCCCTGCACATGCATCAGCCGACGATCCCAGCCGGACCGGACGGAACGCTGATCTCCCATCTGCAGTTCATGTTTGAGCATCAGGGAGAAGGAGACAATCACAATGCTGAGCCCTTCGCACAGTGTTATCGACGGCTTGCCGATCTGATTCCGCAGCTGATCAGCGAAGGCTGCAGCCCACGGATCATGCTGGATTATTCCGGCAATCTGCTCTGGGGAGTGGGCCAGATGGGCCGGGACGACATCTGTGATGCTCTCCGCCACCTTGCCTGCGACCCCGTGATGCAGCGCCATGTGGAGTGGCTCGGCACGTTCTGGAGTCATGCGGTGGCACCTTCCACACCAATCCCGGATCTGAAGCTGCAGATCACCGCCTGGCAACACCAGTTTTCGAATCTGTTCGGAACAGATGCTCTGAAAAGAGTTAGAGGATTTTCTCCGCCGGAGATGCACCTACCCAACCATCCCGACACGTTGTTTGAATTCATCAGCGCGTTGAAGCAGTGCGGATATCGCTGGCTGCTTGTGCAGGAACACAGTGTTGAATCAATGGATGGTGAGGTGCTCGAAGACGCCAGAAAACACATCCCCAATCAGCTGGTCGCCCGCAACAGTTCAGGTGACATGGTCAGCATCACTGCCCTGATCAAGACCCAGGGATCAGACACCAAACTTGTCGGACAGATGCAGCCTTGCTACGAGGCCATGGGTCTGCAACGTCAACAAAGGGGAGATCACACCATTCCACCGCTGGTGAGTCAGATCGCCGATGGCGAGAACGGAGGCGTGATGATGAACGAGTTCCCGTCTGCTTACTGCCAGGCCAATCACCGAATCAGAGACGAGAGCAATGGCACCGTTGCCCTCAATGGCAGCGAATACCTCGAACTGCTTGAGGCGGATGGCTTCAGCAGTGAACATTTCCCTCTGATTCAGGCAAAGCACCAACATCAACTCTGGCAAGCCGTCGGTGACAAGCCGACTGCGGAAGCCGTGAGCACTGCCATTGCAGAACTCGGTGAAAGCGACAATCGCTTCTCAATGGAGGGTGCCTCCTGGACCAACGACCTGAGCTGGGTCAAGGGCTACGAGAACGTGCTCGAGCCGATCAATCAGCTGAGTGCAGACTTTCATCGTGTGTTCGATCCGCTGGTTGCCGCCGATCCTGCCGTCACCGGAAGCCAGAACTACCGGTCCGCCCTGCTTCACCTTCTACTCCTGGAAACCAGCTGCTTCAGATACTGGGGCCAGGGAACATGGACTGACTATGCAACGGCTATCTACGAGGAGGGCAAAAAAGCTTTGAACCAATAGTGTGGACTTTGCAGACTTGAAATCAGTTGCATAAAGAGTCCCTCCTCGGCTGGAATGAGAACCAACGAGGTGTCATGGTGGGCGGTTTGTTTCAGGTGATTTCAATCATTGGCCATCACTGTCAGCTCGCTTTTTGATAGCGAAACGATTTCAGCAATAAAGCCTGATGTCCTACGAGCCGGGCACCAATGAATGCCGTGTTCTGATCAGCAGCAAGGAGCAGATCGAAATGATGCTCCTGAACCTGTCCAAGCTGGAGGGAACCGAATCCCTTCTGCAGCAGCTCAGGGAAGTCCATGGTCAACTTGAAAAGCTCCATGACATGAGACGCGGCAAGGCCGCCTGAGAACAGGGTTTACAATGAGTTACAAACGACTAGTATTGACGCATACGGCGTTTGCCGATCAGGCTCGGTAGCCGCGTCATCTTCAAAATGCCTTGTTCCATCGAGGCATTGCAGGGCTGACCAACAACGAGATGACTTCAATCAACCCGCGCACTTGACCAGCATGAATCTCACCACGGAACTACTGATCGCGGCCGCAGACGTTGCCGTTGCCCTCTTAGTTGCAGTTTCACTACCGGCTGATATCAAGCGTGCGTAAATCATTCCAACACAATATACACATATTCGATTAATATTTTTTTAAATAAAATTTGCTTAAATATAATTTATTTGTTTAAGCGGAACTCTCTCAGGAGACTTTTAGCATCAAAATTTCTTTCATCATTAATAAGATCAGTGCAACGCGTTTGCATCCACCAATCGGTTTCACTCCAGACTGAAAGCCTGAAACGGCGTTCAAGCTTCTGACCCGAACCGTCCACTGAGTTATCACTGCTGTTTCCACGATAGACAACTAATTCTTTTCGCGGCAGTTCTGTCAAGGAATCAACGATATAGACCATTATCCAGGCAAGGCATCAAAAACCACACCCTCACAATTTCAACTTGAAATCGTGTTGTCCGAACTGAGAATGATTTGAATTGTGCCTGGTGAAATAATGTCGGAGCTGGGTTGAGCTTCGGATGAACGCTCGAGATCAATGAGCAAAAGAATCATTCCTACCCCCATCAACGCCAAAGCGGTTCCCTGGTCTGACTGTCCTGCATGGGAAACAACGCTGGCTAACCGAAGATGCTGCTGTCTGGTGAATGCCATAAACACCGTTTCAACGTATTCATCATCTGAAAATGCGGCCTTCTGCGCTTAGGTCGATTGCCATCTGGCAACCTTTTGTAATCCATGGCCCGTTCAGCTAACAACACATTTCAGCCAAAACGTTGCTGTTGTTACGGCAAATGAGCATCACAACGATAATTTGCCTCCAATTCGCCGGCGTCGTTATGGAACCAATCGTTCTGACCCTTGGCCAGAAATTCGAACTGGAACGTCGCAGTCGGGACATCAGCGCAATCACTGATGTACAGGAACTCAGGGCCATCACCAAAGATCTGTTGCGTGCATGGCAAGAGGAAATCGCACGATCTCGGGAGGCGGTCCGCTCAGCCTGCGACATAGAGCTCACCTGAAGCGCGGAACCGAACGCAACGGAAGTAAACCTTTATTAAGATTGCCTCAACACACGGATGATCCATGCATCTCTCGCTGGCTCAGAAATTTGAAGCTGAGTCGATCAAGCGCACCATTGACGAGGCCAAAGACCTGGAGCAGCTCAGAACACTTGCCCGTGATCTTGCTGATCTGTACATCCGCCAGAGAGCTGCCACGGCGTGGGTTGTCGCTGAGAAATAAAGTCCGGCTCAATGGGCCTTGTCCCTTTGCCAGGACCGTTCAAGACGATCCTTAAAACCAGAAAGAGACTGCGCTTCATGAGATGGGATATCGACACTTTTCCTGTATACCCCTGTGATACGCCAGAACTTCCACGCTGCCGCAGCTGCTACGACCAGCCAGGCCACGATGTACCAGGAAGGATTGACCATGACATCCTCTTGGAACCTATTCATGATGCCGCGATCATCCCAACGCTGTGAACACGGATGCGTCGAACAGTCCCTGTGTCCATGATCTGGAACGTCAGCATCGTTCTGATTACAGCCATTGCCGTGATCCAGGCCGCATCAAACCGTTGATTGGCTGGATTGGGATGCTGAACTGGGACAAACTCGAAACGATTTGCCGTGCACCCGCTTGTCGCTCTGCTGATACCGGTGCTGATGCTG
>NYUU01000130.1 GCA_002684175.1 Synechococcus sp. CPC35 | reverse complement strand
TTCACAGGTTATGAAAAAGGATCAGGGACCTCCGGATGAAAATCACAGTCTTGAGCAACAAAGTCATAGAGATCAAAAGCAAATGATTCGTTGAAACAAGCATGCGTGTAGTTGCCAGATACAACAAACTAGATACCTCTGCCCTCAAGAAACAGCCTCTCCTGAAACCTTGAAAATACAAAGGCTTAAATAAAAGATTATCCCTGAAATCACTCATCACTCAGGAGCCTTTACCTCTTCTATCTTCCGAAGGTTAGTTCAGTCAAAAGTGCGCTAAGCATCCTTTACAACCAAAAACATTCATTTTCTTCGCCGTGCACTTCGCAAAATATCGGGAGACTAATCACGCCTGAAATGCTGCAACCCCTTAGTTCACAAACAAAACATTTACCATCGACGAAAAAAAATTGCATTGCAAAGTCGACATCTATCCAGAAGGCAGCATTCTGAACACAAACATTTGATCAGACCCTTCTACAGCCCTTGATGCAATTGAGCCAAGATTTTTTGTGGTTTGGAAACTTTCAAAAACCGAGCACAGCGCCTAAGCGATCACCGACGCAACGCTTGAGAAACAGTTCGGTGTAATAAAATCAACAGCCAACTTCATTCGAAGCTTTCTACATACCATTCACCTTTCTGAACCCAACAAATCAGGAACCGAGCGTTCGCCATCACTGAAGACGCTGCAATGGAACGTCAGACTATTCAAACCCTGATCAAGCAATGCAGTCTTGGGCTCTTTGATCTGGCCTGTGCCGTCAGTGGTCACCCCCACTGGGATCTGAGCATCCCCGTGGGAGTCATCGATGCACGCCGCACAAAACCGAAGCTGATTGTGACGTCCATCGGCACGATCAATTCCATCGTGAGGGCGTCCTCAACCATTGGATCTCCCCTGATGAAGAAATTCTTCAGCCTCTTTGAAAAGATCGGACTCGACGAAGCGCTGAATGAAATGAATCAAGGAGAGACAGCTGCCGCTTTTACGGAGCTCTGGCAGGCCTATAGAGAAGAACGCCATCAAGGAGATGCAGCCATGTGGAGCATCGAAGATGCAACGGATTTCGTTCTCAAATCTCGGGAAGCCCACGCTGATCGTGAGGTTGCCTGTCTGGCCATCCTTTCAGGGGACCCCCACCGGATCATTACGTTCTCCATTCCGATCAGCTTCCTCACCAACCCGCAGGAATGAATCCCAGTGAGCTACTCCTGCAGATGGGGCTTGCCATAACAGCCGTTGTGGCGAATGCCTTGTCCGCCTTTGCAGGGGGTGGAGCAGGTCTTGTTCAGCTGCCGGCACTCATCCTGCTGGGGTTGCCGTTCGCGATGGCGCTGGCGACCCACAAGATCGCCAGCGTTGCCCTTGGTCTCGGAGCGGCAGGACGACACTGGCGCTCCAGCACCTTGAATGCTCCGATGTCAGGGCTGATCCTTGCTGCCGGTCTTCCAGGCGTCTGGATCGGCGCACGGATGGTGCTTGCCGTTCCGGACCGCATCGCCACCGCAGTTCTGGCTTTGCTGACCCTCGCGCTCGGGCTCTACTCGGTGTGTCGACCGCAGCTCGGCACGTTGGATCAGCGGAGGAGGCTTTCGGTGAAAGTGCTTGTGGTGGGGAGCATGGGACTGTTCGGAATCGGAATACTCAACGGTTCCCTCAGCTCGGGTAGCGGACTGTTTGTCACCCTCTGGCTGGTTCGCTGGTTCGGCCTCAGCTACACCCAGGCCGTGGCCCACACGCTCATCCTGGTGGGATTGTGCTGGAACGGTACGGGGGCACTGGTCCTGGGCATCAGCGGAGAGATCCGCTGGGGATGGCTGCCTGCACTGATCAGCGGATCACTGCTGGGCGGTTTCATCGGAGCGCATCTATCGCTCTCCCATGGAGACAGGATGGTGAAACGCGCTTTCGAGATCCTGGCGGCTCTGATGGGGATGTCACTCCTTATCCGCAGCTGTCTCATCTGAAGCAGCCAGAAAACGGTCTGAAAACCGTGTGGCCAGAACCACGGTGGCCGCGCCATAGGCAATGAACGTAATGGCCTGACCTGCCGTTCCGGATTCATAAACCTCGCCGACCAGAAGCATCCAGTCCATCAGCGAGGAAATGGTGCCCCAGATCACCACCCAGACAGAGACGTAAACAATGCCTCTCAGCGTTGCGTTCATAGGGGCTCAAGCGTTATTGGCAAGGCTAGGAAACAGGACTTCAACGAGCGGACTGGATAGGGAAGGTCAAGCATTGAGAACTTTTCGGAGGCTTCAACAGAAGTCCATTCTTTGACTGTCTCCAGTCGTGTCCTCAAAGATCCCATTTTCAGACACGCTCCTATGGGAGCAGTCGCAAGGACGAACTGACATGTTTTGCGGAACGATCCGGTACCGGAGTCTCGTAATGTCACGTCCTGCCGGGAACGGTTGATGCCGAAGAAGCGCCGCAAGCTCAGCAAGGAGATGGAGGCGGACATGGACGCCGCCAAAAAGAAGATCGAGCTGATCTCAGCCCTGATCCATGACATCCGTGACGAGGACATTCAGGCCGAATACCTCGGAGCGTTCAGCCAGATCAGAGCCGCAGTGGTGAATCTCGTCGCGAAATACACCACTGACGGCTTCTGTGAGGAAACAGAGGGTCTTCTCGCCCTCTACAAGGGTTTGATCAGTGAATTCGAAGCGGAATACGAACTCTGAACTCAACGGGTGTAGGAGACACCGCGATAGACGAAGTGACCTTCGGTCGAACTGATCGAAGCTCTGTCACTGGTGTAGGGACGGCCTCGATAGGTGAGTTGGTGGCTCGAACGCAGCTGCTGCTGACGTTGCAGGTAAATATCACGGTGGTAACGGAGCTGCTTGGCATCACCGACCTCAGGAAGGTTTTGCTCGTAGGTATGGCCTCTGTAGAGAAGTTTGGTCATGGGTTTTCGTCCGGTTCGGGCCGACGTCCCCGTTCCATGGCGTCGGTCGAGCTGCGCTCCGCAGGCCTGCGAAGTGAACGTTGTGTAGCTGTTGCTACAGATCTTTTATAGAACAATCTGATGCAACAGTGATGTTCACTCGGTTACAGAAATGGCGACTGGCTGATGAGTTGCACCGTTAAGGTCCATTCTTCGAGCTGTTCTGCGAACTGTCTTTCATGGCACTGCGTCACAACGAAAAGCAGGTGTCCCCCCTGCGGCTCAAGATCACCCTGCTGATCGCTGGTTTCGGTCCTCTCATCGCCATTGGAATCTGGCTGCAATCGCTGGGATTCTTCAGCTGATGTCGCCTCACGGTTGCATTCGCTCACCGTTCTGCCAACAAAGGGCTGCCGACTTTTTTCCTGTTCCCTTCAAATCAGGCCTGGACAGAACAAGTCGAAATCAAGCGGAGCAACAAAAACGGTGTGCAGAACGTCCTGACTCGAAATGAGAACACATCCGAGATCACGGCGACATGGGTTCACGGTCAGATTCTCATCGACAAGACCATCACCGCACCGGGGATAAGGAATAACATTGCTTTCAGAACAGGCGCAGATCTCCAAGTCAAATCTGAACCCAGAATCACTCCTTCAATGAACGAATCTCAACTCC
Organism: Synechococcus sp. CPC35; assembly: GCA_002684175.1. Taxonomy (GTDB): domain Bacteria; phylum Cyanobacteriota; class Cyanobacteriia; order PCC-6307; family Cyanobiaceae; genus Parasynechococcus. The sequence continues at coordinate 2,016 of NYUU01000130.1, read as the reverse complement.
GTGCGCTGTTCACCAAACCTTATGGTGATCCAGGGCCAACTCAGGATCAATGGCGTTCAATGTACGCCGATGATGTCCTTTTCATTGACCCTACTCAGGAAAGACATGGTGTTGATGCATATATCGCTGCTCAGAATGGGCTCATGCAGCGCTGCGATGACATTTTTCTGGAAACAGAAGCTGTCGCTGTCAATGAGTCAGTGGCGTTTATTGAATGGCGCATGGGTCTGAAGATCAAGGGAATCGAGTTCATCTATCCAGGAGCGACAAGCCTCTCATTCAACAGCGAAGGAAAGATTTTCAAGCACAGAGATTACTTCGATTTTGTTGGCCCAACGTTCGGCCCTGTACCTTTGATCGGAGGATTTGTACGCTGGCTCTACAAACGATTTGTCGATTGACAATCTTTTCAGGGAGCAGACATCAGCCATTCCCCGACGTGGAGCGTCGACGTGAAGAAAAGTAAGAAGTTCATGCAGGCGATCCACCACACGATCAACGTGCAATCATCTTCAATCCTGCGATGACTCTGGGAGAACTCTTTCTTGAAGCCATGTCCAGCGGTGTGATCACCAATGGAGAAATGACCTGGGTGACGTCGCATCAGGATTATTTCAGCCGCACCGAAAAGGCTGTGGCTCAACGTCTTGGACGTCTGGTCGATGAGGGCAGTATTCAGCTTGGATGCAGGGTACCCATCGGCTGAACAATTCCGGCGCGTAAGACAGACGCGAAGATCTCATATTTTTGGATAGTTCCGGAATTTGATCGGTTCGGAATCGTATATGACGCCCCAAACCCGAGCAGAGTAAGGACCAGTTGACCGGGACTATTTGGAAAAGAAAGAATTTATCCGATACAATTGCCAATGAGACATTGACATCAAAAACGTTTCATTTTTTGTAGTGAAACTAATATAATCAAACCATTTTATTCAATTAAGCCACATTCACGACAAGAACGAACCAAATTAATCGCGACAATCAACCAGGGAGTTCATCGAATTCAACCAGCATCCTTGACCAGAAATCCAGGGGAAGGGTGCATCAGCAGACTGATTGAACGCAGCCATTTCAAGGCCTCAAAGACAGAGACTGCTTTTCCAGAGCTCGTCAGCCTCTCCAAGATGCGTCGAGACGCAGCTTGTGACGCATTCTCCATCTTCGAGGGAACAACTCGTGATGCATTCCAGACAGGCTTCCACCGCATCCCATTCACATAACTGCTGTTGGTCCATGCTGCACTGCAGGCCACTGTCTGAGTTGTAGTTCCCAGAGCCTTGGTTGTCTCCTTTCCGTGAAGAGCGATGAAGTCGAAGCAATCTCAGCGAAAGCCGTCCTGATCGAGGGTGCACTCCAGCAGTGCCGCGGTGAGGAGAGTCTTCATCCGTTGAAGACCTTCCTGCTCACTGGGATCTGGCCCTCCGGGCCATCTCTCCAGATAAAAGGTCACGGAACGATGAAGCAAACGAATCGCTTCGAGATCGAGATCGAACTGGAGAGTTGGTCGTGAATCAGTCATACGCCCATTCTCCAGCCATCAATTCCCTGATCGTACAAACACTTTGATCGCAGGGATCCAAACGAGCGAATCTGTGATCATCTCCCCCGATCAAGCTCGAAGAGAAAAGCATCCATTCGATCAATCCTACGCGCACCATGGAAACCAGATGCTTCAGGAGCAGGGGAAGTCAAACCATCAAAGCGATGCAGAAGTAATCGATAAATTGAATCATCAACTCGCCCCAAAGTCATCCTAATAGTACAAATAATTGATGAACAGAAGATTGTCAATCTTCACTCATAATAGCAAGAAGATTATTAATTCTGGCCCCGCGATCTTCAGAAACAGAAACCCTCGATGAATTAGTTGATTAAAAAGAGCAAAGGTCAGTCCCCTCACCACCTGGGCTTCAAAGCCAGCAAAAAGCCCCCGCAGTAGGCGGGGGCTTTCCGATTCAGTTGATCTGAATCGTTTGTTCTATTCCACGAATGGAACAGTGTTGATTCCAGATCA